>JAOAIL010000009.1 GCA_026414725.1 bacterium | reverse complement strand
ATACTATCCCCTGTATGTACCCCCATAGGGTCAATATTTTCCATTGAGGTAACCATTATCACATTATCATCTACATCTCTCATCACTTCAAACTCTATCTCTTTCCAACCAAGAACAGATTGTTCAAGGAGGACTTCATGGATAGGACTTGTATCCAGAGCAAATTCTAATTTTTTCTCAAACTCTTCTATATTATATGCAACAGAACCGCCTGTACCTCCAAGTGTATAGGCAGGACGAAGAACAAGGGGGAAACCCAACTTTTTCCCTATTTCAAGCCCCTCATCAAAATTATATGCAAGTGCACTTTCAGGGACTTTAAGTCCTATTTCAATCATTGCTTTCTTAAAAAGTTCTCTGTCTTCTGCCCTCGCAATTACTTCTATATCTGCACCTATAACCTCAACACCATACCTTTCAAGCACACCTTCTCTTGCAAGAAATGTAGCAAGATTAAGTCCTGTCTGCCCTCCGAGTGTTGGTAATAAGGCATCCGGTCTTTCCTTATCAATTATTTTTGTTAGAACATCAACAGTAAGTGGTTCAAGGTATATGGAATCAGCCATTTCAGGGTCTGTCATAATCGTAGCAGGATTACTATTTACAAGAACTATGTTATACCCTTCTTCTCTCAATGATTTACATGCCTGAGAACCAGAATAATCAAACTCACATGCCTGTCCTATTACAATAGGACCTGAACCAATAATTATAACTTTTTTTATATCTTTCCTTTTAGGCATTTATTCTCCTTACACAAAAGAAAAAAATTCCTTTACAATATCTAATGCTGGAGTAAATGTAGTAGAGAGAATCTTATTTTTTCTATCACTGATACCTTCAACAGAACCGTCTGTAATATTAATAAATCTTATTCTGTTAATCAGTGAATTTTTATTAACTATAAAACTGTGTGCCTGGGATGTAATATATTTCCTGTTTTTTTCCATATCTTTAACAGGATGGTTTGTCCCATAATGGTTAACTTTTTCTCTCGCTATTTCTCCACCCATAGCAAGAGCAAGTGCAAGATGACCTGCACCAGAACCTATTATAGGAATCTTACCTATGAATCCTTTTATAATCTCTGCTGTTTTGAAAATTGTCTCTTCATCTTCAAAAGCAGAAGAAAGATATATCCATTCTGCACATTTAAGTACTTCTTTAATCTCCGAACAAAAACTCACATATAATAAATTATTGCCAAACGGCAAGGATTTTAAAATTTCTATTTCACTCCTTTTTGCAGGATGGACAACAGCAATATATGGACCCCCTACTTTTTCAATATTCTTTATATCAAGATAAAATCTTTTCTTTTCTTTCAATATATTCTGAACTTCTATTTCATCCACATCTGCAGGAGCAATTACTCCCTTTATCCCTTTATTCTCTCTTATTATTTCTGTGATATACTGGGTATCCACTCCTTCTACTACAGGAATTTTCTTATTGCATAAAAATTCCCTTAGAGAACATTTTGCACGGAAATTACTATAAATCTTACTATGTTCAGAGATGATAATACCGGAAGGGAATAATGTATCTGACTCTAAATCTTCATAATTTATACCATAATTCCCTATAAGTGGATATGTGAAACATACTATTTTCCCATAATATTCAGGACTGGTAAAAACCTTCTCATAACCAACAACCCTCGTATCAAAAATTATTTGTCCTGAACTTATTTCTCCCTCTATAAAAAAATCTCCTTCAAAAACATCTCCTGTTTCCAGTATAACTTTACTTTTCATCTCTCCTCCACACGTTTCCCTGTAAAACAGGAAAGACAAAGATAATTTGCCGGTAATCCTATTGCATCAATAAAGTCATCAAGAGTATTATATCTCAAACTATCTGCTCCTATCCGTTCTTTTATCTCATTCAAGGAAAATCGTTTTGCAGCAAGTTCCTTATAAGAACGGGTAGATATACCGTAAAAACAAGGGGCTATAAGTGGAGGGCAGGCAATCCTTACATGAACCTCTTTTGCACCTGCATTTTTCAACTCCATAACCTTAAACTGTATCTGTGTACCTCTAACAATAGAATCATCACAAAGAACTATTCTTTTCCCTTTCACATTGTCCTTTATCACAGAAAGTTTAATCCGTGCTTCTTCATCTCTCCTTTCCTGTGTTAATGGTGTATAACTTCTACTTGCAAACCTGTCTATAAGGAAGACCTCTTCATAAGGGAGTCCTGAAGTATGATGATATCCAAGTGCACATCCAATACCTGAAAAAGGAACAGGTGCAACTAAATCAGCAGATATCTTTCCATCTTTTTCTGCTAACCTTCTTCCAAAATTTTCTCTTGCTCTTATTACTGGAATCCCTTCAATAATAGAATCAATAGATGCAGTATATGCCCATTCAAAAGCACAGAAGGCAGGACTGGAATTTTTAATCTTTGTAAGTGTGGTAATACCTTTTTTATTTATAAATAATACCTCACCCGGTTCAACATCTCTGATAACTTCCATTCCTAAAATATCAAATGCTCTGGATTCAGAAGAAACAGCAATAGCACCAGCCCCTTTACCGATAATAAGTGGCTTAAAACCATAAGGGTCTCTCGCTGTATATATTCCTTCTTTTGTAAGTATAACAATACTGTATGCTCCTTTCACCCTTTCGCTCAATCGTACAATACCATTAAGAAAATCCTTTTCGTAAGAGATAAGTTTACCGATAAGTTCTATATCTGTCTCATTACTGAAGGAATGCCCTTCATTTTTTAACTGATTCCTTAACTTTACACTGTTCAGTATATTACCACTAAAAGCAATGGCAA
This sequence comes from bacterium, assembly GCA_026414725.1. NCBI lineage: Bacteria > bacterium. Next base: position 55,970 of record JAOAIL010000009.1, on the reverse strand, counting down.
ACTTTCCCATTCTGGATATTAATATAACTGGCTGACGGTCCTTTAAACTTACATGTCCTATACCAGATGTGCCTTTCAGTGACTTAAGTTCTATATCTGTAAAGGTATGACGGACAAATCCTTTATGGGTAATAATATGGATATCTGTATTAGAGGATGTTGCTATACCACAATACCTCTGACCGCGATGCTGAAGTTTAAATATCCCATAGTATAAATCTTTTACTACCTGTTTATTATCGCTTCTGTACAATCCAAAAACACCGCAATTTTCTTCATTCATTACTTTTTAATATTACATTTTCTCTATGTTAATGTTTCTGTTCTCTTATTATATATACTCTATCGTACTCGGTGGTTTGGGTGTTATATCATATACTACTTTTACAACTCCTGGAACTTCCTTTAAAATTCTATCCCTCGCCTTGAAAAGAATCATCCATGGGATTTTACACGGACTGGCTGTTAGAGCATCTTTTGACTCTACTGCTCTAATGGCAATAATATCCCCCAATATCCTTTTACCATTCACTATACCTGTGGCTTTATCAGAAAGCAAAACTACAAGAACTTGAAAAACATTTTTACCTGTTATTGTCTCCTCTACTATTTTCGTTGCCTTTCTTATCTTTTCTACCTTTTCAGGAACAACTTCTCCTATTATCCTTGTTGCTAATCCAGGTCCTGGGAAGGGTCTTCTTTCTGCAAACTTATTCGGCAATCCCAATTTTTTAGCAACTTCCCTTACCTGATGTTTATAAAGTTCCTTTAAGGGTTCAACAACTTTCAGTCCAAAAGTGGAAGGATTAAGTCCTATCTGAGATAAAACATTGTGCTGTGTTTTTATTCCTTTCTGTGTTTCTACAATATCTGCTGCAATAGTCCCCTGAATAAGAAAATCCACAGAATAACTTTTCACTGCCTGTCCGAGTGTTCTATAAAAGGCATCTCTGAAAGCAATCCGTTTTTCTTCGGGGTCTATCTTCCCCTTCAATGCTTCAAAAAACCTGTCTTTTACATCCCAGACCTCAAGGTTTATTCCCATACTTTCAAAAAATTTCCTAACTTCTTCTGGTTCTCCCTCTCTCATAAGTCCATCATCAAGAAAAAGTACAACAACATTATTACCCAGTACCTTCTTTGCAAGTATTGCACAGGTCATACTATCAACACCACCTGATGTTGCTACTATCGCTCTGGAATTGCCTATTTTAACTTTAAGTTCTTTTTCTTTCTCTGATATAAATTTAGTAGGTGAGAAAGACATTTTTTTGACCTCCTTATGATTTTCTTCTTATTCTTCTTAAACAAATTATTCTACTGTATTATATAGTAATATGTCAAATTCCTCTCTGTTATTCAAAATCGGTTTTATCTTAAGAAAAAAGACAGGTACTTTCCATCTATACTCACTTAATTTCACATAGTCCTTTTCTGTCGTTATAAGATATTCTGCCCCTTTCTTTAGGAAGGTATCTTCCAGTTCTTTTATATCCTGTGTCTGATAATGGAAATGGTCGGGATATATAACTCCGTATATTTTTAATGGTGATACCGTTGATAATAAAGAGAAAAAACTAAAAGGATTTCCTGTCCCTGTAAAGGCAAGAAGCACTTTACCTTTTAATGAACTTAAAGGCAGATGTCCATTTATATTATTCTGTATGGAATCAATTTTATAATCCATAGTAAATACAGGTTTTCTATATCTTTTTAGATACCTTATAAGATTCTTACACCTCATAGTATCTACCATAGAAGAATGACTTATTATAAATACATCTGCCCTTTTAAGTTCTCTCTTAGGTTCTCTCAAAAGACCCGCTGGTATCAGAAAATTATTGTCAAAAGGATTTGTAGCATCTATAACTAAAATGTCCATATCTTTATAGATATGATGGCAGTGAAATCCATCATCCAGAATCACAATATCCTTTTTATTGCCAGAAAGCTCCTTATAAATCTCTTCTATCTTTTTACCTGTAATTGTTATTCCTGGTATATTCTGTTTTAACATAATTGCTTCATCTTCCATTGATGAATTTATCTGCCCTTTCTTATTGCCAGAAGAAGCCACAACGATATGTTTTCTATATCTCTGATAAAAATCTGCAATATACATTACTAGAGATGTTTTCCCTGTTCCACCAGCGGTGATATTTCCTACACTTATAACAGGAACTTCTAATCTTCTTATTCGGACAAAACACCTTTTCAGATATATAACTGCCAGATAACACAGAGAAAAAGGTATAAGATATATTGAGAGAACTTTAAAAAACAAATTGTTTCTTTGAAGAGTAAATCTCCTGTAGATATTGCTAAAAAAGGGTCTGCTCGTCCTCAATTTTAAAATCTCTACAGGGTATCTCCACTTTTCCAAATTCTCCATCATATCCAGGAACAATATTTATTCTCCCTTCTCTTACTTTACATATTCCATCAACAATATCTTCATCAATCTTTTTCCTTAACTCATCTTCTGGAAGATTGAGAAGTACAGTGAATTCAGAACCCGTTCTTTCAATAATCTCTATATACTTGTTTCTTACCTGAAGTGAATCTACATCCTTATTTAAAATACTTGCAATAATCTGGTCAAGTGGAACCATCTTTCGGAAAGGAACAAATTTGGATGGTTTTTCTCCATAGTTTCTATCAGATAATTCATAAACACGATTCATCACACCTATTGTCATTTTTCTACCACACACAGGACAGATATTGTTATTCTTTTTTGTCTCTTCAGGAGACATACAGACATTACAGTTTCTATGACCATCAAAATGATATTTCCCTTCCTCAGGAAAATATTCAACCGTTAGTAAAAAATTATTTGTATCTTTATCTCTCAAAAATTTTTTTAACTGATAAAAATCAAACCTGTCTGTAAATATATTGACTTCTCTCCCTATTTTTGTAGGAGAGTGTGCATCTGAATTAGAAATAAGCGAATATCTATCAAGAGATGAAACCATCCAGTTCATTTCGGGGTCACTGCTTAAACCTGTCTCAAGAGCAAAAACCTCATCTTCAAAATCTCCAAAACATTCATATATGGAGTTAAAACCGGAGTTAGACCCAAAAAGAGAAAAATGAGGTGTCCATATATGAGCGGGTACTATAAAACCTGCATCATCACTGTCTTTAAATATCTTTACAAACTCTTTAACATCCATTTGTAATATAGGTCTACCATCTATATTAAGGTCCGTATATCTCTCCAGAACTTTATTAAGCTTATCTGCCTTTGAAAAAGAAGATAGAAATATAATGAGATGTACCCTTTTTACTTTCCCCTTTCTATCTTCAAAGATATTACATACCTCTCCTGTAAGAATAAAGTCAATACCGTTGTAATGGTATATACCATCCCTGTCGGTCTCTACAAGAACTCGTGAAAGTTCATGGAACCATAAGAAGTGAGTGATATCACCTGTTCCGAGTAGGTTTATACCTTTATATTTTGCCCATCTTGTAAGTTCATCAAGATTCATATTTTTACTTGTAGCACGACTGTATTTAGAATGAATATGAAAGTCCGCTATATACATCTTTTTAACTCCCTGAACTCTAAATATAAAATTTTATAAAGTTCCACTAGCGACTGACATATAACTTTTGAACTGGAGATTACAGGCATAAAATTTGTATCTCCTTTCCATCTGGGGACTATATGAAAATGTATATGTCCTGCAACACCTGCACCTGCAATCTCTCCAAGGTTAATTCCTATGTTGAACCCTTCTGGGTTAATAACCTTTTTTATTATTTTTACTGATGCTTTTAGAAGAAAAAATATCTCTTTTTCCTCTTCCTCTTTCATCTTTTCTATACTGGCTATATGTCTATTAGGAACGACCATAAGATGTCCATTATTATATGGAAATGTATTAATAATCACAAAAGAATATTTACCTCTATATAGAATAAAATTTTTCCTGTCATTACTATCCTTGATTGCTTTACAAAGAAAACATCCCTTTTTTTTATCACCCTGTTTTATATATGCCATTCTCCATGGTGCCCATAAAATATCCATATATTTTTTCATTTCTCTCCCTTCAAACTGGATAAAATTACCTCTTTATTTTCTTTTATATATCGCTTGAGGTCTCTTTTTCTGTTCTTTATTATTCCATCCAGCACAAGTGATTCTAATCTCTCTTTTATCTCTCCTACCTTCCTGCCCGGAGAGATACTGAATAAATCCATTATAACATAACCATCTATTGCAAGTTTGAAAGAACTTATCTTATCCTTTCTGTTGATTTCTTTTATACGTTCCTCCAGTTGTGCTAATTTTTCAAGTGCATTTCTTACCCTTCCAGGATTATGACTTGTAAGGTCTGCCTTCGCAAGTGTAAAAAGTGGTCTTATATCCTTCCCCATCTCCCTTATAAATCTCCTGAGAGCATTATCCGTAGGATTCTCTTTAGCAAGTAGATGTGGCCTGAGATGAAACCTTATCATTCGTCCAATAAATTTCCCTTTATCTTCAGGTATATTGAATCTTTTACATATCTTATAAGCCATTTTCTGTCCGACAAATTCATGTCTATGGAAACTTACTTTACCATTTATTATCTGTAGAGTTGAAGGTTTCCCAATATCATGAAGCAACGCTGCCATTTTAAGATATATATTTTTTGTATGGGCACTGGTATTATCAAGAACCTTTAAGGTATGAGGAAATAATTCTTTACAGGGATGTTCTGTTTTTTTCTCTTTCAACGCAGATACTTCCGGAAGAATTATTTCCAGTGCACCTATCTCATCCAGTAGATAAAAACCTCTTGATGGTTCTTTTGCCTCCAATATCTTCAATATCTCTTCTGATATTCTTTCTGTACTGACTATATGGAGGCGTGATACATTTCTTTTCATACCATCCATTGTATGTTTTTCTATCTCAAATTTTAATCTTGTCGCAAACCTTATACCTCTCAATATTCTTAATGGGTCATCATAAAATGTCTTTTCTGGAGATACAGGAGTTCTTATTATCTTATTTTTAATATCCTGTCTTCCATTAAAAAAATCAATAATTTCTCCGGTAATAAGATTCTGTGCTATAGTATTAATAGTAAAATCCCTTCTTGCACAATCTTCTTCTATGGTCGCATTCTGAACATACGGTTTCCTCGAATTGTCAGGATAACTTTCCTTTCTTGCTGTTGCAAATTCAATCTTTATACCTGAAATTTCTATCATGGCTGTCCCAAATCTACCGTAAAAAACAGGCATTGGAAGGTGATATTCAATAGCAAAGTCCTTTGCAAAAGCAAGCGCATCCATTTCCATTACAATATCAATATCATTACTCTTTCGTCTAAGTAATCTATCCCTTATATATCCACCCACAAGATATGAAATGATTCCTTTCCTTTCTGAAAATTCTCCAAGCTTTTTTATAATATCCTCCGAAGAAAATTTTTTCATCTTTCTATTCCTATGATAGTCCCATCTATATCAGTTATTTCAATAGAAGTTCCTTTTAACAATTGTTTAACAACCTTTTTATTGACACAATTCAGAGAAACAGAAAGGCACTGTTGAACAGTAACACCTTTTCCGACCTTGACATAACCACCATACTTACCTGAAATAAGCACTCCTATATAACCCTTTTCTGATTTAAAAAGCCGTGCTTCTGCAGGAATTTTGGAGAATTTAATAGAAGAGGGGTCTCTGAGAGTACAAATTCTAAATCTTTTAATCTGACCATCCGGAGCAGCAATTTTTACACTTCTCACCTCAACTATATTAATTCCTACAAAACCATCCCTGCATTTTTTCCATTCCATTAAATCATAAATTTTAGTTTATTTTATATAGTAAACTTTTATTTTATTATTATACCTTATATTGACTAATCTCTGAAAAGTTCGTAAAATAGAAATGGAGGTGGAATTGAATGAAGAAGGAACTAATGGTTTTACTTGAGTACTGGGAAAAAGAAAAAGGTATAGATAAAGCATTTTTACTTTCTGCCCTGGAAAGTGGACTGTTAACGGTATATCGCAAAAAAGCAAAGATGGATGAAGGTATAAGTATAAAGATAGATCCTGATACAGGGGACATTAAGTTTCTCAATGAAAAGGGTGAAGTAATACCACCTCCTTCTTTTCCATGGGAACGTATAGCAGCACAGACAGCAAAACATGTCATTATGCAACGGCTGAGGGAAGCAGAAAAATCCACTATATACAATGAATTCAAGAAATTAGAAGGTACTGTAGTAAGTGGACGGGTGGAAAGATTTGAAGAAGATAATATTGTAGTGTCTTTAGGAAAAGCTGAGGGACTTCTTCCACATCTCCATAGATTAGAAAATGACCACTTCAAGGTAGGTAGTCCTATAAACGCTTATATACTGGAAGTTAGAAAGCCCAATAAAGGAATCTATCAGATAATCCTTTCCAGAACACATCCTGATTTTGTAAGGTGTCTTTTAGAAAAAGAGGTCCCCGAAATTACAGAAGGGATTGTACAAATTAAAGATATAGCACGATTTCCTGGTGACCTTGTAAAAATCGCTGTATTTTCAACTGACTCTAAAATTGACCCTGTTGGAACATGTGTTGGAGAAAAAGCAAGTAGAATAAAAAACATAATGAAAGAATTAAGCGGAGAGAAGGTAGAGATTATACTATGGGATAAAGATATAAATAAATATATCCTGAACTCTTTAAGCCCTGCAACAGGGAAAAAAGTTATAATACACGAGAGGAAAAAAGAAGCGATAGTAGTTGTTGAAGATAGTCAGGTGTTCCTAGCTGTCGGGAAAAAAGGACAAAATGTACGGCTTGCTTCAAAACTCACTGGCTGGGATATAAGAGTTGTCAGGGAAAGTGAATATGCAGCAGGAGGAAAACCTGCTATTTCTGTAATAGAAGGCATGGATGAAACAATTGCTACTGAACTGGCAAAGTATGGGTTTGGCTCAATAAAATCTCTTTCAGAAGCAGATGTGGAAGAATTAAAAAAGATACCTTCCATTAGTGAAGATATGGCTGAACAACTTATAAAAAAAGCAAAAGAATACAGAGAAAAGATAATTAAGGAAAACAATGAAAGTAAGGGACAAAGCGAAGAAACTCAAGATGCAGGGTAAGGATTTTCTTGCCCTGCTGGAGAAAAATTTAGGAATTAAAGGCAAGAAAACAGTAAGTGTTCTGTCGGATGAAGAGATAGAAAAAATTGACAGATATATTGAGAATAAATTGAAAGAGCCGAAAGATAAACGAACAGGGGAAAAAAAAGAAAAAAAAGGGGAAACTACTGAAAAACATAAGAAGAAGGTGCTATCCAAGAAGAAAAAAGAGACGCCATCAAAAACAATCTCCCGGGAGAAAAAAAGAAAAACAACCCATAAAGCAAAAAGTGTAAAAACTAAAAAAGAAGATATAGAAAAAATACCAGAAACTGTAATACAAACAGAAGAAATTAGCCCACCTGTTACAGAAATTACAGAAAAAACAACTACTGAAGAAGTAAAACCAAATGTTCTCTTGCAAGGGACAGAGAATATAAAACAACTTGCTGAGAAAATTGCAATACCAGCAAACGAAATCATAAAATTTTTCCTTACAAAAGGGATTGTGCTAAATATCAACCAGTGTCCAGGGAAAGAAAATATTAAAAATTTGTGTGAATACTTTGGTTTGAAAACAGAGTTCGTTACACCTGCAATAGAAAAAAAACCTGTTGTAGAAAAAGAAAAACTACTTGTACCGCGTGCCCCTGTTGTTACGATTATGGGACATGTAGACCACGGTAAAACAACTATACTTGATACTATCAGAAAAAGTCGTATAGCAGACAAAGAATATGGACAGATTACTCAGAAAATCGGAGCATATAAACTTAATACTTCTAAAGGTTCTATTGTCTTTCTTGATACGCCAGGACATGAAGCATTTACATCTATGAGAGCACGAGGTGCGATGATTACAGATATAGTTGTTCTGGTTGTTGCCGCTGATGAAGGGGTAAAACCACAAACAGTTGAAGCGATAAATCATGCAAGGTCTGCAAATGTCCCCATCATAGTAGCAGTGAACAAGATAGATAAACCCAATGTCAATCCGGATAAAGTGAAGAAACAACTTGCTGAACACAAACTTATTCCAGAAGAATGGGGTGGAGATACAATATTTGTTAATGTTTCAGGTCTAACAGGACAGGGGATAGAAGATTTGCTTGATATGATAATTCTTTTAGGAGAGATGCTTGAATTGAAAGCATCTCCAGAAGGCAGAGCAGATGGAATAGTTATTGAATCATATATTGACAAAACGAAAGGTCCTATTATAAATGTGCTTATAAGAAATGGGGAACTGAAAACCGGTGATTTTTTTGTAGCAGGAGCTATTAAGGGAAAAGTTAGAGCAATTATAGACGACTGGGGAAGACGGCTTGAAAAAGTCGGACCTTCAACCCCTGTTGAGATATTAGGGGGTGAGGGAGTAGCAAACCCTGGAGAAGATTTTCATGTTGTAGAGTCAGAAAAGATTGCGAGGGAGATTATAGAACAAAGGAACTATAGAACTGCTGGAAAAGAAATATCTACAAGGAAGATAACACTTGAAAATCTTTACAAAGAAATTCAGAAGGGTGGATTGAAAGAATTAAAATTGATATTGAAGACGGATTATGTGGGAACAATTGAAGCAATAAGAAATATTATTGAAAAGATACCAACAAGTGAGGTTAAAATTGATATAATCCATTCAGAAACAGGGGCAGTATCAGAATCAGATATTCTTTTGGCTTCTGCTTCAAATGCGATTGTGTTAGGTTTTAATGTCCCTGTATTACAAAAAGCGGAAGAACTTGCTAAAAGTGAAGGCGTAGAAGTTAGAACTTACAGGATTATCTATGAACTTGCTGATGAGATAAGAAGAGCTGTTGAAGGCATGTTGGAACCGGAAGAAAAGGAAGTTCTATCAGGACAGGCACAGGTAAAAAAGGTCTTCCGTCTTTCAAATAATGAGTGTGTTGCAGGATGCCTTGTGGTTAACGGAGTGATTACGAGAGATTCTATCGCTAAAATTATAAGGAATGGTACTGTTATATACCAGGGGAGTATATCCAGTTTAAAAAGGTTCAAAGAGAATGTAAAAGAAGTAAAACAAAATACTGAATGTGGAATAGGAATAGAAAAATTCTCTGACTTCCAGGAAGGAGATATTATCCAGTCGTATATAAAAACTAAAGTAGCGAGGAAAATTTAAGTGTTTAAAAGGAGAACATAGAAATGGAAGAATGTATCTTCTGTAAAATAGTCAGGGGAGAAATGAAATGTAGCAGTGTCTATGAAGATAATGACTTCATTGCTTTCCGTGATATAAACCCTCAGGCACCTATCCATATCCTTATAATTCCTAAAAAACACATTGCGAAACTTTATGATACAGAGGATATATCTATACTGGGACAGTTATTAAATATCGCTACGAAACTTGCAAAAAAAGAAGGAATAGAAGAAAACGGATATAGAATTGTTATAAACACCAACCGTAATGCTGGACAGAGTGTTGAACATCTCCATCTGCATCTATTAGGAGGCAGGGTTATGCAATGGCCTCCTGGTTGATATTTCTGATAATCAGTGAATATTCATATGGTTAAAGAAATAAAACTAAAAAATATTAAAATTGGAGGGGAAAATATCTTCTGTCTTATAGCCGGTCCCTGTGTTATAGAAAATGAAAAGATTGTATTTGATACTGCTGAATATCTTAAAAAGATATGTGAGAAAGAAGATATCCCCTTCGTATTCAAAGCATCATTTGACAAGGCAAACAGGTCTTCTATCAGTTCATTTAGAGGGCATGGAATGAAAAAGGGGCTTGAAATACTTGCAAAAGTCAAAAAGAAATTTGAAATACCTGTTACAACTGATGTACACTGTCAAACTCAGATAATGCCGGTTGCTGATGTAGTTGATATAATTCAGATACCTGCCTTCCTCTGCAGACAGACAGACCTCCTTGTTACTGCAGGTAAAACTGGAAAGGCAGTTAATGTAAAAAAAGGTCAATTCCTTTCACCATGGGAAGTAAAAAACATAATAGAGAAAGTTATCTCAACAGGTAACCAAAAAGTGCTTATTACTGAACGTGGAACAAGTTTTGGATATAACAACCTTGTATCTGATTTCCGTGCTCTACCTATAATGAGAAGTTTTGGATACCCTGTAATATTTGATGTTACTCATAGTGTTCAACAACCTGGTGGACTGGGAAAAAGTTCTGGAGGGAACAGGGAATTTGTTCCTTATCTTGCAAAAGCTGCCATAGCGGTTGGCTGTGATGGAATATTTGCTGAGGTTCATCCCGACCCTTCAAAAGCATTGTCAGATAGTTCCAATATGCTAAACTTAAAAGAGATGGAGATACTTCTGACAGAACTTAAATCTATATATCTTGCTTTATCTGGAAATAAAAAGAATAGTTGATGAATAATAAAGATATTATTGATTCTATATTGATTCTATAGAGTATATATGAAAACGAATATGAAGAAAATGGATTTATTAAATTATGCTAAAAATGTTATTGATACAGAATGCCAGAATTTAAAAAACATACGTAATCATCTGGGTAACGATTTTATAAATGCACTTGATACAATTTCTCATTGTAAAGGCAAGATTATACTTACAGGTATGGGGAAAAGTGGTATTATATGTCGTAAAATCGCAGGTACATTTTCCAGTTTAGGGATACCTTCTGTATTTTTACACCCAGGAGATGCTGTCCATGGAGACCTCGGTACTGTTTCAAAAAACGATATAGTTATGGTTGTTTCAAACAGTGGAGAGACAGAAGAGATATTAAGAATACTGCCTTCTATAAGAAAGATAGGAGCGGTTGTCATATCTCTTACCTGTTCAAAAAATTCTTCATTAGGAAGATACAGTGATATTGTAATAGAAACAGGAGATATTAAGGAAGCAGATGTCTTCGGTATGATACCATCTTCAAGTACAACCTGCGCATTGGTCCTCGGAGACGCAATGGCATTATCGTTAATGCGTATAAAAGGTGTTCAGAAACGTGACTTTGCATTTTTCCATCCTGCAGGGAATCTGGGGAAAAGGTTGATGCTGAAAGTTAAAGATGTTATGCATAAAGGAAAAGAGATTCCTTTTGTAGGCAAGGATGCTAAAATATCTGACGTCGTAAGAGAAATAACTGAAAAGAATCTTGGGTTTACCCTCGTCAGTGATAAAAATGGAAGGGTGGCAGGTATTATCACAGATGGTGATATAAGACGACTGCTAAATAAAAAAACAGATATCTCTGATGTAAAGGCAGAAGAGTATATGACAAAACAACCAAAAACCATAGATGAAGAATGTCTTGCTGTAGAGGCATTGAGTATAATGGAAAAATTAGAAATTACCTGTCTTGTAATACTTAACAAAGATAGAAAAGCAAGGGGAGTTGTACACTTACATGACTTACTTGGAAAAAAAGAGTTCAAAATTGAATATTGAAAATATAAAAGTTGTTGCAACTGATATTGATGGTGTTTTAACAAACGGAAAGATTTTCTATTTCAAAGGGGAGATATACCGCAATTTTAACACAAAAGATGGAACTGGTTTTAAACTACTTTCAATAGCAGGTATAAAAACAATAGTTATAAGTGCCAAGAAATCAGAAGAGACCAAAAAACGGTTTTCTGAAATTAAAGTTGACTGTTATATTGAAGGTGTAGAGAATAAACTCTCAGCGATAGAAAAATTTATAACAAAGAAAGGTATAAGATGGCAAGAGATATGTTATATCGGTGATGACCTCCAAGATTTTAATATAATGAAGCAAGCAGGGTTTTCTGTTGCTCCTTATAATGCCTGTAAAGAGATTAAAAATATCGCTGACTATATATGTAAGAAAGCCGGAGGGGATGGTGTATTCAGAGAGACGGTTGAAGTCATTCTAAAAGGGAAAGGTGTATGGGAAAACATTCTAAAAAAGTTTTTAGCATCATTATAGTTTTACTTCTGATATGTGGATGTGTTAGAAAAGAAGAAAATAAAGCATTAGAAAAACCAGAAGAAGAGATAAAAAACTTTACATTGAAACAATTTACAGACAAGAGGGCTGGCTTTGTTTTAGAGGGTGAAAGTGCTGAAATCTCTTCCCAAGAAGCATCAATAAACACTCCACAATTATCACTCTCAACAGGAACAGAGATTATAGAAATATCAACAGGGAAAGAAGGTTCTGGTGAAATTAAAATAGACCCTGACGAAAAGAAAGTCAAAACCATTATAATTACAGGTAATATAAAAATTGTCTACAGAGATATAAAAACGAAAGATATAACAATGGAAGGCAGTTGTAAAAAACTTACTTATAGAGAAACAGAAAAAACTATTATTATGGAGATATCCCCTATTATAAAACGGGGAGACAATTATTTTTCTGGAGACATAATGTACTATAATCTTGAGAAAAACTCTCTTGATATTAAAGGGAATGTAAATGCACAGATATATACAGAAAAAAGTTCTCATTAGTATTTTATTATTTACAGGTATGGTTTTCTGTCAGGATATAAGGGTATGTGTTAAAAAATATGGAAATAATCTGACTATTAATACCCTTGATATAGAAAACTATCTTGTAGGAGTTCTTTCAAAAGAGATGGATTCTCTCTGGCCTGAAGAAGCATTAAAAGCACAGGCGGTTGTATCTCGTACATTTGCTGTATATATGATAAATGAGAGTAGAAAAAAAGAACTTCCATACGATATTGAGAATTCTATATTCCATCAGGTATATGATGCAAATTGCTGTGAAAAAATAGAAAAAGCAGTAAAAGATACAGAAGGAGAGATTTTAACTTATAATGGAAATATTGTTCAGGTATTTTTCCACGCTACCTGCGGTGGACATACGGCAAAAACATCGGATGTATGGGGAGGAAGTTATTTTCACATCTCTTCAGTAGAAGATCCTTACTGTATTGAAAGCCCCTACTCTTTATGGAAAAAGTCATTCTCACAGGAAAAACTATCAAAAATACTGGGATTGCCATATATTGAAAAGATATCTATTGAAAAAAGAGATAATACAGGTCGTGTGATTTCCTTGAGATTAGCAGGAAAAGATGGTAAAATTATAAACCTGACGGGACATAGATTCAGGATGATGGTTAATGGAAATAAATATGTATCTTTCAATAATCCTGAAATAATTCCCAGTACAAATTTTAATATAAAGAGAGAGAATAATTTTTTTATATTTGAGGGTAGAGGTTATGGACATGGAGTCGGAATGTGCCAGTGGGGCGCAAAAAAGATGGCAGAAAATGGCTGGGATTATAAACAGATACTAAAGTATTACTTTCCTGAAATGGAATTGTCACGTATTGAATAATATGGAGGTGCTAATGGAAATAAAAATTCACTCAGCAGTTCCTATAGATAAAGGATTTGAAGAGTATATTAGAGATAAATTTGAACGGTTGAGAAAATTTCTCTTTGATGAGGGACATGCTGAATTTCATATAAAAAAAGAAGGGGCTATCTACATCAGTGAAATAAAAATTCATTCTAAAAGTTATAATATCTTTCTCAAAGATGAGGATAATGATATGAATAGAAGTGTTGAAAAATTGTTTGATAGAGCAAAAATGCAGACAAGAAAGATGCATGATAAAGTAGTGGCAAAAAACTATAAAATATAACTGAAAAAGGAGAGGACAGGATGAAAATAACAGATTTTTTGAAGGATGATTGTATATTAATAGGGATTAAGAGTAGAGAAACAAAAGGAGCAATTGCAGAATTACTGGACCTATTGAAAAAGAGAGGATACATCAACAATACTGATGAAATACTTGAGAGTGTACTGGAAAGAGAAAAGTTAGGTTCAACTGGGATAGGAGGCGGTATTGCAGTTCCACATACCAAGACAGACCAGATTGAAAATCTTGTAGGAGCAGTTGGTATCTCAGAAAATGGCGTTTCTTTTGATGCTCTTGATGGTGAACCTGTTTACATTATCTTTCTCATACTGGCACCTACAAAATCCATAGGGCTGCATCTTAAAGCACTTGCAAAGATAGCGCGGCTGCTCAAGGATAAAACATTCAGGAATGCTTTACGTAAGGCATCTTCACCTGTAGAAGTTTTCAATATCATAAAAGAAGATGAAGAAAAATTAACTACTATATCATAAAGATTATAGTAAAATTTGCTTTTCATGACAATGAAAAAAATAAAAGGGATAGGTATCTCTCCCGGTATTGCTATTGGAAAAGCATTTGTTCTTGAATCCTATTCTTTACAGGACACAGAATATACTATTGATAAGTCCACCATAGAAAAAGAAATAGCACGATTTCATGATGCAATCAATACATCGGAATCCCAGATTGAGGAACTCAAACAAACATTTGAAAAAGAGGTTGGTACTAAGTATGCAGATATATTTTCATTTCATCTTGCACTCCTGAAAGATAAATTGTTCAAAAGTGAAGTAGAAAGGATTATAAAAGAAGAAAAGGTAAACAGCGAGAGTGCAGTCAGGAAAGTAATAAATCAAATAAGTAGAATATTCAAAAAAGAAGAAAAGGATTTTCATCAAGACAGAAGAAGGGATATATTAGATGTTATTGAAAGAATTATTCATAATCTTCGGGGTTCTTCTTATACAGGAATAAAAATATTCTCTGATGAAATAATCGTTGCAAGAGACCTATCCCCCAGTCAAACTGTCTCAATTAATAAAAGTTATATTAGAGGATTTATAACAGCAATAGGGAGTGAAACATCACACACAGCAATAATTGCAAAAGCACTGGAAATTCCAGCAGTGGTTGCTGGGGAAAAGATAATAACAGAGATAAAAACCGGTGATACTGTGATTATAGATGGGTATACAGGAGATGTTATAATAAAGCCCTCAAAAAATATCATTGATGATTATAAAAAGAAGCAGGAACAATTATCAATGCGGAAAAAACAACTACTCTTTCTCAGAGATAAACCTTGCGAAACAATAGATGGTAAAAGGATATTCCTGCATGCTAACATAGAACTTCCAGAAGAAGTAGAGGCAGCCAAAAAATATGGAGCAGATGGAATTGGACTTTATAGAACAGAATATCTATATCTCAATAGGAATGACCTTCCTACAGAAGAGGAACACTTCATCGCATATAAAAAAGTGGCTGAAAAGATAGGAACGGAAAAACCTGTCATTATAAGAACAATAGATATTGGAGGAGATAAATTTGTATCTGTCCTTTCTATAAGGAAAGAACTTAATCCTTTTCTCGGGTGGCGAGGAATAAGATTTTCTTTAGAAAGACAGGATATTTTTGAAACCCAATTAAGGGCAATTCTGATGGCTTCTGTTTATGGGAATTTAAAGGTGATGTTTCCTATGGTTTCAACAATAGAAGAGGTAAGAATGTCTCATAAAATACTACAAAAGGTAAAAAATGACCTTAAAAAAGAGAAAAAACATTTTAAGGAAGATATTGAAGTAGGGATAATGGTAGAAACACCTTCAGCAGCCCTTATAACTGATAAACTTGCAGTAGAATCTGACTTCTTCAGTATCGGTTCAAATGACCTGGTGCAGTATACACTCGCAGTTGACAGGAGTAATGAAAAGATATTGCACCTTTATCAACCATGCCATCCGTCTGTTATAAAACTTATACAACTTACTATTGAAAACGGAAAGAGAAAAGGTATATGGACCGGCCTTTGCGGAGAGATGGCTTCCATTCCTGAGATAGCATGTCTTCTTGTAGGTATGGGTATAGACGAGTTAAGTATGGCTCCGTCTGCAATCCCTGCAGTAAAAGAAAAGATAAGGTCTGTAAAATATACTACTATGGTAGAAATTTTAAAAGAGGTCATTTCATTTGAAACACATGAACAGGTCTATAAATATCTTTTAAACAGAATAAATGGAGGTTGAAATGGAATCTATGATAGAAAATATAAAAAAACTGGATAAACAGGATATGTTCAACAAACTTAAAGGATTTGCCTCTCAGTGTAAAGATGGTTATTCCTTTGTTATTCCTGAAATGCCTTTTAAGTCAATAGAAAAAGTTATCTTCTCTGGTATGGGTGGCTCTGCAATAGGAGGAGATATAATCTCTACTATTGCTTCTGAAAATTCTAAAATACCTACTTTTGTGAACAGGGACTATACACTTCCACTCTGGGCTTCGGATGCAAAAACACTGGTAGTGGCTATAAGTTATTCAGGTAATACTGAAGAAACACTCAGTGTTCTAAAAGAATCTATAAAAAGAAAAACTTCTATAGTATGTATCTCAAGTGGTGGAAAAATAGAAGAAATTGTTAAAGAAGAAAATATACCTTTTGTAAAGATACCTGCTGGATTTCCCCCAAGATGTGCATTAGGATATCTTTTCTTCTCCTGTTATAAAATAATGGAGCAAATCGGTGTTGTCCCTTCTGTAGAAAATAAAATTTTTACTGCAATGGCAAGATGGATTGAAAAATTCTTACCGGAAAATAAAGATAATTTAGCAAAACATCTTGCAGAAAAATTCTATAACAGAATCCCTTTACTCTATTCAAGTAATAAATTTCTACCTGTAATTACAAGGTGGAAAACACAGATTGCAGAAAATAGCAAAGCATTTGCTTTTATGAACGTCTTCCCTGAAATGAACCATAATGAGATTATGTCCTGGCGTTATCCTGAATGGTTTATAGAAAAGTGCCTACCTGTCTTTATAATATCTAAAAAGGAACATCCGAGAGTAAATTTAAGATTTGAGATAACTAAAGAGATTATTTTCAAGAAACAACCACAGATAATTAATTTAATAGCTGAAGGAGAATCTTTACTTGAAGAATTATTCTATCTGATTGTTCTCGGTGACTGGATAAGTTTCTATCTCGCTATTCTCAATAATGAAAATCCAACAGAGATAGCAGAGATAAACTTACTTAAACAAAAATTAGGAGGTTAAATATGAAAAATTCTTATCTTTTTACTTCAGAATCAGTTACAGAGGGACATCCGGATAAAATCTGTGACCAGATATCTGATTCTATACTGGATGAAGTACTCAAGCAGGATAAAAATGGAAGGGTTGCTTGTGAATGTCTTACAACAAGAGGACTTATTTTTGTTGCGGGAGAGATAACAACAACTGGTTATGTTGACATTCCTGGCGTTGTAAGAGAATTATTAAAAGACATAGGATATACTGATACCTCTTATGGATTTAACTTTGATTCCAGTGCTATCATTACATCCATTCAGAACCAATCCCCTGATATTGCACTTGGAGTTAATAAAGGTGGTGCAGGGGACCAGGGAATGATGTTCGGGTATGCGACTGATGAGACAGAAGAACTAATGCCAATGCCAATAATCCTTGCACATAAACTTGTCCGCCGTCTTGCAGAGGTAAGAAAAAAAGGAGAACTAAAATACTTGAGACCTGATGGAAAATCCCAGGTAACAGTCCGTTATGAAAATGGTATACCGAGGAGTGTTGAAAGTGTTGTACTTTCATCACAGCATAATCCCAGTGTCAGTCATAAAAAAATTAAGGAAGACCTTATAGAATTGGTTATAAAAAAAGTTATACCCTACGAGATGAGAAGTAAAAAAATGAAAATTTTTGTTAATCCTACAGGTAGATTTATCATAGGGGGACCACAGGCAGATACAGGAGTAACGGGGAGAAAAATAATAGTAGATACCTATGGTGGAGTAGGCAGTCATGGAGGAGGATGTTTTTCTGGTAAAGACCCAACAAAGGTTGACAGGTCTGCTTCCTATATTGCAAGATACCTTGCAAAAAACATAGTGGCATCAGGATTAGCAAAAAGATGTGAACTTCAAATTGCCTATGTAATAGGAATGAAACAACCCGTATCAATAATGGTAAACACTGAAAATACAGGGATAATACCTGATAATGAAATAGTGAAATTAATCAGAAATAACTTTGACCTTTCACCGTGGGGCATAATAAAAAAACTGGACCTTTTAAAACCAATATACAGAAAAACCGCCTGTTATGGCCACTTTGGTAGAGAAGAAGAAGGATTTACATGGGAAAAGAAGGATGCTATCAAAATCTTCCAGAAGGAGATAAGATGAACTATTCAATAAAGGATATAAAATTAGCAGAAGGAGGTAAGAAAAGGATTGAATGGGCATATCAGGATATGAAAGTTATGGGTTTGCTGAGAGACACCTATAAAAAGATTAAATCATTTAAGGGGATGCGGATAGGATGCTGTCTGCATATTACAACCGAAACAGCCAATCTTGTAATAACCCTTAAAGAAGCCGGAGCAGATATTTATCTATGTGCTTCAAATCCATTAAGCACTCAGGACGATGTGGCTGCCTGTCTTGTAAAATATGAAAAAATAAATGTCTTTGGAAAGTATGGGGACGACAAGAAGGCATATTATCAGAACATTAAAAATGTTATGGCAATAAAACCACATCTTGTGGTAGATGATGGATGTGATCTTATATCATCACTTCATAAAAATCCTGTATTTACAGAAAACCTTATAGGAGCTACAGAAGAGACAACAACAGGTGTAATACGTCTTAGAAATTTAGCAAAAAAAGGGATGTTAAAATTTCCTGTTATTGCAGTGAATGACGCTGATACAAAACATCTTTTTGATAATAGATATGGAACAGGTCAGTCAACTGTTGATGGAATACTTCGCGCTACCAATATTATGATAAGTGGGAAGATAGCAGTTGTATGTGGTTATGGATGGTGTGGTAAAGGAATAGCAAAACGTTTATCAGGAATGGGTGCCAGGGTTATTATTACTGAGATAGAACCAGTGAAGGCACTTGAGGCAATAATGGATGGATATTATGTTTTACCTGTATCAGAAGCAGTAAAAATCGGAGATATTTTCATAACTTCAACAGGAAATACAACAGTCATAGGGTTAAAGGATATAAAAAAGATGAAAGATGGTGCAATCCTCGCCAATGCAGGACATTTCAATGTAGAGATTGATGTAGCATCTCTTGAAAGTATTGCTAAAAAAAGGAAAATAAAAGAGTGTCTTGATGAATATATAATGCCCAGCGGGAAAAAAATTTATCTATTAGGAGAAGGACGACTTGTAAACCTTGCATGTGCTGAAGGGCATCCTTCTTGTGTTATGGATATGAGTTTTGCCAATCAGTTTTTATCTCTTGAATATCTTAAAAATCATCCTTCATTAAAACCAGAGGTATATAAAGTTCCTTCTGATATAGATAGAAAAGTTGCGGAGATGAAACTTAAAACAATGGGTATAAGAATAGACAAACTAACCTCTGAACAAAAAAAATATCTGGCTTCATGGGAAGCGGGAACATAAAAAAACAAAAAAACTCCCTTAAAATTGGAATAACTGGTATATTTGGTTCAGGAAAAACCACAGTGAGTTCTATCTTTAAGAAAAATGGAATTCCTGTAATATCCTGTGATGATATAGTCCATAATCTTTTGAAGAAAAAAGAGATTATAAATAAGATAAGTCTTGTCTTTGGAAAAGATGTCATAAACAAAGGTAAGATTGACAGACAACGATTGAGTAATATTGTGTTTTCTAATAATAAGGAAAGAAAAAAACTTGAAATGATTTTACATCCTTATGTTTTCAAAGAGATTGATAAAAAATTACTTGACTACAGCAGAAAAAAGAGTATAATAGCAATAGAAATTCCTTTATTGTTTGAAACAAAATCGGAAAAATTAGTTGATAAAATAGTTGTTGTCTCAGCATCCCACCAGAAAATCTCGCAACGGCTGGAAGGAAGATTTAGTAAAAAAGAGATAAAAGAAAGATGGAACGCACAAATCCCATTGAGAGAGAAAGAAAAAAAAGCGGACTATGTTATTGATAATTCAGGTTTTTACTCTAAAA
This sequence comes from bacterium, assembly GCA_026414725.1. Taxonomy (NCBI): domain Bacteria; species bacterium. The sequence continues at coordinate 36,040 of JAOAIL010000009.1, read as the reverse complement.
CATTTCAACAGGTTAAAGATATTATAAAAAAGTTAAAAGTTCTCACAGAATAAATACATTATCTATTCCTTAAAAAATCAAGGAGGCAATATATGGAATTAATAAATAATATGGAAGTTCTTAAGGACTTGAAAGATATGGATGTAGCAGCACTGAGGAAATTAACAATCCCTAAATTGCAAACAATAGCAAAAGCACTTAAGGTTGAAGGTATAAGCAATCTCCGGAAAGAAGAACTTATATATAAGATAATGGAATCACAGACAAAAAGAGAAGGACTTTTGTTTGCTGAAGGGGTCTTAGAAATACTTCCTGATGGATTTGGATTTTTGAGGTCTCCAAATTACAACTATCTACCAGGACCTGATGATATATATGTCTCCCCGTCTCAGATTAAAAAATTCTCTTTGAAAACAGGAGATACAATCGCGGGACAGGTAAGACCACCAAAAGACAACGAAAAATATTTTGCTCTGTTAAAAGTTGAAAACGTAAATGGTGACCCACCTGAAAGTATTCAATCAAGAATACCATTTGAAGAACTTACTCCTATCCACCCCAACCAGCGACTCTTACTGGAGACAACTTCAGAAGAGATAACCACAAGGGTAATAGACCTTGTTACCCCCATAGGCAAAGGACAGAGAGGACTGATTGTATCACCACCACGAGCAGGAAAAACAGTTATCCTTCAAAAACTTGCAAATTCAATAGCAAAAAATCATCCTGAGGTATATCTTATTGTATTACTTGTAGCGGAAAGACCGGAAGAGGTTACAGAGATGAGACGAATCGTGAAAGGTGAAGTAATAAGTGCAACATTTGACGAATCACCTGAGAGACATACACAGGTAGCAGAAATAGTAATGGAAAAAGCAAAACGTCTTGTAGAACATAAAAAAGATGTTGTAATTCTACTTGACAGTATCACACGACTTGCAAGGGCTTATAATGTTCTCGTCCCTCACACAGGAAAAATTATGTCAGGCGGTCTTGAATCCACTGCTCTTGATAAACCCAAAAGGTTCTTTGGAGCAGCAAGAAACATTGAGGAAGGAGGAAGTTTAACAGTTATTGGAACAGCACTTATAGATACAGGGAGTAAGATGGATGATGTTATTTTTGAAGAGTTCAAAGGAACAGGAAATATGGAGATTAATCTTGACAGAAAACTTGCTGACAGGAGAATCTTTCCAGCAATAGATATTAACCGGTCTGGTACACGAAGAGAAGAACTCCTCGTAAATCCGGATGAACTACAACTTATGTGGCTTTTAAGAAAAGTTCTTGCTCCATTAAATCCCATAGAGGCGATGGAACTGCTAATAGCGAGGATGAAGAGTGCAAAATCCAATATAGAACTTCTCCTCAATATCAAAGCACAGACCCAGTAATATAAAGTAGCAAAAGGGAAAAACTGGTTTTAACTATTCAATAAGTATTCTAATATTCATATGTTCCAGGCAATATATATAGCAAGTTTTTTAATGACGTGCAGCGGTAATCTTCTTACCATAGCACTTACATTGTTTCTATCTAAAGAAAAAAATTGTGGACCTTTAATCATAGGACTTGTTGGATTCACTATAAATTTTATATACACTATTTCCACTTTATTACTTGCACGTTATCCTCTGAAAAATAAAATTTTTATATATGCACCTCTGATTATAGGGATAAATTATTTTCTATTATTCTTTTCTCCTCTACCCCTTATTTTCATATTTTTGTTCATAGGAGGTACTTTTCTCGGACTTTTCTGGCCATCGGTTCAGAGATGTTTTGCTGATACTAAAGATGATATTAAAATAGGCATATTTAATCTCTCCTGGTCTGCAGGAGTAATATGCGGTACATTCTTATCAGGATTTATATACGGTTTAAATCCTCACCTGCCAGCATTTATTATAATACTTTTGGAAATACTGGCTTTTTTTATCCTTATAAAAAACAGGAGCACATTATCTTTTCACACAATAAACTCTCCTTCATCTAAAATAACAGAAGTCCAGGTATTACCTATAAAAATTATAAAAAAAGTTAGATTAGTCCACTTTCTACACTTCTTTGCATCAGGTGCAGTATTCTTCCTGTATCCTAAACTTGGACTTATGAAAGGATTTAATCCCCAGTTTATTGGAATAACTATAGGAATGTTATTTGTTAGCAGGTTTATTACATTTTCCCTGCTTATGGATAAATCCCTTATATTATATCCGGCAAACTATATTCTTGTATGTATATTTCTTTTTATCAGCTGCATTACAATAGGACTTAGCAATCATCCTTTTATAATACTTTCATCTGTTATTATCATGGGTATTGCAGGAGCTTTTTCATACCATAACAGTTTGCATATGCATATAAAATATAACCTTAAAACTGAGATACATGAAGGTATAATAGGGGCTGGCGCATTCGTAGGGTCTATTACTGCAGGACTACTGGGCGAGTTCATAAATCTTCCTATGGCTTATGTAATAATTGGCTCTCTTATTCTTATTACTGGACTGTATATTCATAGATACTGATTTTTCTTTTTATTTTTATACACTTTTATACAACATATACCTTTGTCAACATCTATAAACCTTATTCTGTAGTTAAATCCATATTTCTCTATAATTCTTCTGTACAGGATATCACAGTGTTCACAGTAATAAGGATATTTTTCAACATTTCTTCTATTCATAATCCCTACAGAAGGACATTTCTTTATATATATCCCAAATCTATCTCTACCTACTTCCATACAGTACTCTGCTTTCTCTTCTGTAAGTGTATGTGTCCAGTACTCCGCCATACCTGCAATTCCTTTTTCCTTCACAAGTGTATCAAGGTTTGTCAGAAAATTGTCAGAGATATAAATCCAGAAGTCCACCACTGCCTTCTTTCCATACTTTTTATGAAGAAATTTGAAAAGTTCGTTATAGGCGAGGATAAACTCTGTACAGGAAATCATTCTATCTCTCCTTGAATTTCTGAATACACCTGCATTTATTTTGTTCTGAAACTACCTCTGAAACAAACCCTGTCTCTTCTGCAATTACTCTATTTATCACCCTGCACTGAATACAAAAATCACTGTAAATAGAATATCCTGCTTTTCTTATGTATGATATCGCAGGACATTCTGTAACTTTCAAAACCACCTCATTGCTTTTCCTTTCTATTTTAAATTTCGCTCCTTCAAGTGAAAAGATAGCATTCCAGTACTTTTCTATTGGATGAAGCCCTTCTTTTTTAATTTTCTTTATAAGGTCTCTATACATATTCCTGCCACAAACTTCCAGAAACTCTTCTAATGTCTTCTTCCCGAACCTTTTTTTAAGATATTCAAAACCGGTACTTAACGCACCATGAAAATCCTTGTGTATCTGTTCTCTTTCCATAGATTATTTTTCTATATATTCAGGAAATACCTCTTTCCATTCTTTATAAAATGTTCTTTCTTCCTCTTCAGTAAGTGTTTCCTTCATAGGACTTCTTCCATAACCAGCATCAATTCCTCTGAACTTCAGCGCTGTCTTCCATGAGGCAATACAATCACCATATTTTTTTAATAGCGAGACAGCAACTGTAATCTTTTTCTGCAACTCCATCGCCCTTTTTATATCACATCCCTTAAAACTTTTATATATATCTACAAAAATTTCAGGTAATACATTCTGCGTGGAACCGATACAGCCAGAAACACCCATAGTAAGCGCAGGTAAAAACATCTCATCAGGACCTGAAAATGCAATCCATCTACCCTTTGCTTTTATTAAAATATCCTGAAGTGTATAAAAATCATAGTTTGTATATTTCAACCCTTTGATATTCTCTATCTCTAAAAGTTTCAGGAATTTATCAACAGGGATAGTAACACCTGTGGTTGCAGGAATGTAATAGATAAAAAATGGTAATGAGATACTTTCTGCCGTTCTTTTGTAATACTCATAAATCTCATTGAAGTTAAACTTATAATAAATAGGTGGGATAGAACTTATCCCATCTGCTCTTATCATCTCTGCATGTTTTGCAAGTTCAACTGCATTTTTTGTATTTAGAGCACCTCCCACATGGACAATTATCCTCACCCTATCCCCTGCCTCTTCCTTTACTATCTCTGCTACCTTCTTCCTCTCCTCTATATCCATTGAAAGTCCTTCTCCTGTTCCACCGCATACATACAGTCCATTTATCCCTTTTGAAATAAGAAACCTTACAAGTCCTTTCAACCGCTTTTCACAGACATTCCCTTTCTCATTAAAAGGGGTTAAAAGTGCTGCATAGATACCGTAAAATTTGTTTTCCATATATTCTCCCTTTCATTTTACTGAAAGTCCTCCATCCATCATAATATTTTCGCCTGTGATATATGAACTTGCTTCTGAAGCAAGGAACACAACTACACCTTTAATATCCTCAGTGTTTGCCATCCTCCCTAAAAATGTCTTTTTATTGTATCTCTCAACAAACTCTGGATGCTGATTGGCAAAAAACCCACCAGGGGATATACAGTTCACCCTTATATTATAAGGACCAAGAAGAGAAGCATAATACCTTGTAATATTTATAATACCTGCCCTGTGGAAGAAATAGTCAGGTGGTGGAACTCCCATATCAGTCCCTTCATAAAGATAAGGGTCAACACCGAGCACACCATATATGGATGAGATATTTATTATCACCCCTGACCTCTGCTTTTTCATCTCCTCTGCAATGATTCTTGTTATATTCACAACACCTACCGCATTGACCTTCATTGAAAGTTCAAAGTCCTCTATTGGTCCATCCGGTCCCTTCATAGGTCTTAAAACAGCATTATTTACGAGAATGTCTATCCTGCCCTGTTCAGTAATTACTCTCTCCTTAAGCCGAATTATACTTTCTGTATCTGCCTGGTCCAGTTCTCCACCTGAAACATTATAACCCTTCTTTTTTAACTCCTCCGCCAGTTTATTACAATTATCCACATTCCTTGATACAATGTAAACATACGCACCTGCTTCTGCCAGCCCCTCAACAATACACCTGCCATAGAGCCCTGCACCACCTGTTACTATTGCTACCTTATCCTTTAATGAAAACTTTTCCAGAATACCCATCTATCCCACCTCCATCTCTTTCAGTTCCACTTTTCTTTTCTCTTTTCTTGATATTATCCCTGCTATGATCACCTTTATTATTTCTATTGTTTCTTCATATGGATAGGGATATCTTCTTTCATCAATAAACCTCACAAATGTCTCCATCTGTTTTTTAAACATATAAAACGTGTGTGTATCTTTTATAGTATAGGTGTTTTCGGGAGTGAAAATATCATATCCGGTAATTTTAGAATTATAAATGTTTTCAATGACTGCCTTCCTTTCATCGTTATACTCAATATACACCACATTTATATTGCCATCTCCCAAGTTTATAACACTCTTAATCCCTGCTCCGAGGATTTTATATAACCCTTCCATTGCATGCACTCCATATCTCTCCCAGGACTTATTCATTATACACCTTACAAACTCTATCTTTTCATTATTTTTCTTCCAAAAGTCCTCTATATCCTTTGAATATCTATAACTTGATGAGGAAAGTATGGGACTGCCTTCCTTGAAATATCTTATAAACTCCTTCAGATCATCTATATTGTCCGTAAGTGGTTTGTCTATAAAAACAGGGATACCCTCCTCAATAAATGGCTTTGCAAGTTTAAGGTGGGTGGAACCTATATCGGTCGTTATAACAACACCATCCACCTTACCTATCACATCTTCAGGTCTATCCACAACCTCATTTATATATGTTGTCTCTGCCACATATTCAGCATATTTTTTATCTTCAGTCCATACATAATACACATAGGCATCTTTTATCCCTAAATTTTCAGGTGGCTCTTTTGAAAGATATTCAGGGATTACAGGATAACCACACTTTTCCATCTTTTCCTTATCATATCTTCCGTTTATAATAGCACTCCAGGAAAATATGTGCCCATTCCCTTCATTTGTTCCTATAAATGCCAATTTCTTCATTTTCTTTTTTTATGTAAGCCGTCTGAAACCCTGCTCTGCAACAGGACCTTTCAACATTTTTCTTATCCTGCCCTTCTCCATTCCTTTTTTTATCACATTAAATACTTCCTTTACAGCACAGAGATACCTATCAACCTCTTTTTCTTTATGACTGTAAGAGACATATACACTTTCCCGTGCAAGAAAGCCCCTTTCCAGCATCTCCTGTGTAAAAAGTGTCATCAGTTCTCTTGAATTCTCATACTCAAAAGAAAATTTTGGAAGTGGTGGTATACCTGATACATTTATCTTCACTCCTGTTTCTTCTGATACTACCCTCCAGCCATCCATTATCTTCTTCCCTATCTTTATAAGGTGTGATGGTACATCCTTTTCCTTCATCTTCTTTATCGTTGCAATTGTTGCAGCAGGTCCTATCCTTTCAGTCCAGTATGTACTGCTTATAAAACTTTCCTCTGCCTTCTCCATCACCTCTGACCTACCCACAATAACTGCCATAGGATAACCATTACTTATTGCCTTACCATAAACAACTATATCAGGTATTACATTAAAAATTTTATATGCACCACCTAACCTCATCCTGAACCCGCTCGTTATCTCATCAAATATAAGGACTGCCTTATATCTATCCGCAATCTCCCTTACCTTTTGTATAAATCCATCTTCTGGATAATAATTTCTGATTGGCTCCATCACTATCACACCTATATCATTATTACTCTCCATTATCCTTTCCAGTTCTTCTATCTTATTATATGTAAACGGGAAAGCAGTTCCTAAAAGAGCCCGCGGAACACCGAGCGGTTTCAGTCCTGGTAGAAGATGGCCATCAAGGGCTTTATCTTCTGAGAGGTTTGCGGAAAGATACCAGTCATGCCAGCCGTGATAACCACAGAATGCAACCTTATCCTTACCTGAAAAGGCACGGGCAATCCTCACAGCGACAGCCATCGCCTCACCACCTGTTCTGACATACCTTACCTTACCAGCCCACGGTTCCATCTTTAAAAGTATCTCTGCAAGTTCCACCTCCTCTGGACTATTTAAGGTGCTCATATTTCCACTGTCTATTACCTTTTTTACTGCCCTGTTAACATCAGGGTCTGAATAACCGAGGATACAACTACCAACACCCATAATGGTAAAATCAAATAACTTATTTCCATCAAGGTCCCAGACCTCTATACCTTTTGCCTTCTTAAAATAAGAGGGCCACTGCTCTGGAAGAAAAAGGTCAGCATTTTTTGATAATAGTTGTGTTCCCATAGGGATAAGTTTTTTTGCTTTTTCCCACAATTTCTGCCCCTTTTTACAATTCATACTTCACCTCCACCACTCTCTTTTGAGAGATACTTTCCTCTATCGCAACGATTATATCAATTATTTTTTCTCCATAGCGAATGTATAGGGATACTTCTTTTCACTAAGATACTGTAGGCACCCTATACTTTTTATCCTCATTGAACCAAGTTAAATTACAAGGATTCTCCCTTCTTATTCTCTTTGAAAATTTTGTCTGAAAAATACTTTATAAGTTCCCCTTTTAGTTCATCTTTCAATGGTGATTGGAAATTACTTATCATTTCCTCAACCTTATTGTGTGCCTTTTCCAGCATTGATTTCCCTTCCGCTTCGCCAAAAAGTTCATTATAAAAAAACTCACCACTGCGAAGGTTTTTGAGTGTAAGGACATCTGTTAAAAAATTTCCACCAGGACCTGTATTTTTTATACTTTCCATTGCCTCCTGAAAGTCATCAAACTTTATACCTTCTGTCAGATATTTTGCAACCTCAAACCAGGTAGTTTGTATTACCATCATCTCTGCTGACATACCCATCGCATTATAACAGGAACCAATACCACTTAATATACTGGCTCCAGAGAGATAAGCGGATAACATAAAAAGGACTCCCTCTGCACCACTCTGCCCATCAAACCGATATACCATAGACCCACCACATTCTACTCCATATGGTAGATTGTATCTCTTTGCCAGCCTTTTCCATTCCACATGTCCATCCACAAATAAAATATTCGCTCCTCCGTTATGATACTTTCCTGGAAGCTTACAATCACCTGCTGGAAATGAAAAACAACTCTATCGCCCTTTTTCATTTATCTTCCTTCTTTCTGCCTCCTTATTTTCTTCAATCTGTTTTTCCTTCCTCTCATCAGATTTATTTTTTCCTATCTATACTCCAATACAAACCCGATAACCCAAAATTTTACTTATACAGTCCTCAACTGCCCAGAAAACAACTAAAAATTCTTTGTTATCTTTTACAGGAAAGATAGATGGTTGTCCGAATTTAAGTGACTTACCCATATCCTTCAACCCTTTTATCTCTCTACCTTCAGTATTTCCCCATATCTTTTTACTGAAAATTACATTCCACGAATCTTTAAATTCAACAATATTTAAGTATAAACCAACATCTTTTTCTCTAAAACAGTGGATTGATAAAAGCAGATTTTTATCAAGATGGAGAAGATTTGATGCCTGTCCAAATATCCCGGTATCTATAGGTTCTGACCAACTAAAACCATTATCATAAGAAACCACTATGTGATTTGTAAGATTCCTTTTGTTTTTTTCATCATAAAGCCATAACATTACCAAAACCCTTCCATCATCCATCTGGCAGAGCCGTGACTCATATGCAACAATATCTCTGGAAGAGAAAAAGATTGTATTATCATCCCAAGACATTCCATTATCTTTGCTTCTCAAGATAACACCTATCTTCCCTGATGGATACTTTCCTTCCCAGTCAGGAAAAGAAGTCCCTGAAGCAATGATATCTCCGTCTTTCAATTGGATACAGGGACCTGAAATTTCAAAAAGACCCGGTCTACTTAAAGGAATTGTTTCAGGAAGAGTCCAACTCTTTCCTCTGTTATAAGAAAAAGAAACGACATTTACCCCTTTGGGTAGTCCACCTGTCTTTAAGTTGATAAAAACTTCAGGATTATCTCTGTAAAACCCATAACCAATAGCGATAATAGAATTATTATCAAGAAGGGTGGGTTTCAATGTACAGGGACCCATATTGTTAAATGTATCTTTAAATATAGCCCCCTCAAAATTCCAGGTTTTTCCTTCATCTGTTGAACGTGAGATACATATCCGGCTATTCATTGATTCAAATGCCTCACCTATGCTAAACAAAGCAATAATATCTCCTTCACTTATTTTTGTAAGTCCTGGGAAATAGGCATGCCGACTTACAAGATTGGGTATGGGATTTTCAAAAATAACTACCTTTTCTTTTATCTCAATCATTGATTATCTCTATCCTGTATCTGTAATAGTCAGAAAGCAGCCAGCGGTTGTCTTCATGCCCTCTCTCAGCATATCTTGTCAAAAACAATACCACATCTCCATTCTCCCTATCCTGATATATCCTGAAATTAGAAAGTTGTAGTTGTGGTGGTTCTCCTGCCTGCCGCCTGTCTATCACCTTTATCGTATCCCTCTTTATTACAAATAGTTCCTCTTCTATCTCTGCTATTACAAGTGGTGTCCTCGGCCAGTTCCCATTCGGACGCACCCCTTCTATACATAAATTCCCTATCCAGTACACCCTGCCATCCTTTATTGACCTGAAGACAACTGAACCTGTAGAACTTGACTCTATCGGTTCTCCTTTATCACATCCCAACGGAATTGCCTCTGTCCATGTTTCACAACCATCATAAGAAAAACTTACCCATTTATATCCGGGCTTCTCTGGATACATACTGTTATCTCCCCTAAGTATCATAGCAAAACTTCCATCCTTCCTCTCTATCACTGTCGGCTCATAAAACCCTTCGGATGTCTTTTCTAAATCAGGATAAAGCGGACTACTTAATTTCCAATCTATAATACTATTCTCTCTATAATCACCGAGGATATGAACAATTATTCCTGTAGGATTCCAACACCCTTTACAATGAACTATCTTACCATCCTTATCTATATAATAACTCTGGGCAGGAAATACAATCCTTCCTTTAGATGTCTTTATAGGTCTACAGAAACTTACCGCTATCCCACCGGGTATATCAAAATTAAGCGGTATCTCTCCACTCCATCTATTCTTCTTCGGGTCATACTCTTCATATACAACTGACCAGGGCAGGTCAACATCTAAACTATCTTCTGGATATAACTTTTTGTCTGTTATTGTTATCAACTTCTCTGTATCAGGGTCAAAAAGTCCTGCGGATTCTGCATATCTTATCTTTCCTTCAGGTGTAATTATACTCTTATAATGTAAGACCGGCTCTGTCCATGTCCTTCCATTGTCATAACTGATTATATCTGTGAAATCATCATATCCATCTGAGTAGTCCTCCCTGCTATACCTGTGAATTAAAGTCGGCTTCTCATTGGAAATATAGCTAATAAAACAAGGCATTATAGGTCTACCCTTCTCATCATAACCTAAAAACTTCTCTCTCTTTACCCTTATCTCCATCCTGTAACTCCAGTAAACATTTTTACTTCACCTGCATTAAAACTGTAGTTAATATCCTTTGACTGTCTACTAATGCTACTTAATATTTTTCTCTTTTACATCAGATCCTTTCATCAAATTCTTTATTATATTATCCCTTGCCCACAAAATATGGTTTTTTACAAACCCTTCTGCTATATCTGGATTACCTGTAGTAATCGCCTTTATTATCTTTGTATGAGAATAAGGATTTATATCATATCCCTTGTAATAAAATTTGTTTTTCTTATATATCTTTACTTTAAATACTTTGGTGAAAAGATTTAATCTCTTCACCATAGAAATCAGATATCTGTTATTTGAAAATTCTATTATCTTTGTATGGAATAACCTGTCCAATTCCTCCACCTTTCTCATATCATGTTTTTCCCCTGCCATATGAAACATTTTTACCCATTCTTTTAATTCTCTTATATCTTTTTCTGTTACATTCTTTATACCTTCCCTTATAGCAAATCCTTCCAGCAACGCTCGCAAATCATACATCTCCTTTATCTCCTTTTCATTGAACTTCTTAAATGTAATGCCTGCCTTCCTCTTTGTCTGTATAATTCCTTCATGTTCAAGATGCTTCAATACCTCCCTTACAGGGGTTCTGCTTACCTTAAAATAGGAAGCAATCGCTTCCTCTGTTATCCCTTTATTATCTCCACTGTTCATCAAATATTCTATGATTTTTTCTCTTAATTCTTTCGTCTTTGTCTTCATTTTTTGTATGCATATTATACCACACAGAAATTTTTGTCAACTGTTCATACGGATAGGGGTATAGATAACACTTTAAACCATTTCCCTCTCCTTTGAGTGAAGAGGACAAAGGTGAGGATGAGACCTCTCCTTTATTCTCACCCCCACCAGCACCTCTACCATAAGGGAAGAAATCCTAACCTTATTACTTCTGCTAACTTATCTATAACGATATTTACCTATGTATCTCAAATTCTGCAGGGGTTTATAAAACTGACATATAGAGAAATTAAAATTAAGATGGAAGGAACTGAATATTCAGATGAAATTAACTGGATAACCAAAGATATAAGTTTCATATCCAGAAATTTTAAAAATATGAGAGGCCCTTAAATAGATATTATTTTCAAGTTGATATGGATTCTTTGAAATGACAAATAGTTATTATTAATATACAGCAATAAACTTAATCTTTATATGTACTCTCTAAATGAATAATTCCTTTAGAGAGTTAAAATCTATAACCAAACTTTTTCCCGAACTCTAATGTATCCTCATATGATGTAATTCCAGCAGTAGCACCTATGGCAGTGGCTGCCTTTGCTCCTACAAGATTTGCTAAAAGTCCACACTTCTCAAAAGAAAAACCTTTCACTATTCCTGTGATAAATCCAGCAACATAAGCATCTCCACAACCAGTAGTATCCACAACATCAAACTTTAATGGATGAAACCTATATTTTTCTTTTTCATTGCATATAAAAGAACCATCCCCTCCCATTTTAAGTCCAACATTTTTTACACCTTTATCCATCAGGAACTTTGCAATATCCTCCGGAGTCGTCTGTCCTGTCAGCATCTTTGCTTCCTCAATGCTCGGTAAAAAATAGTCAGTATATTGTAATGCATCTTCAATAAGTTCAAGCCACTTACCTGTTGCATCCCATGCGGTATCAAGGGATGTGATAAGCCCCATTTTTTTTGCCCTTTTTAATGTTTCAGCCAGTGGCTTACCATCAAATCCTGGCATAAGAAGTGCTCCCGCAATATGGATAATAGGGAAATTACTTATATATTCAAAATCAATCTCTTCAAGATGCAAATCACTGTTTGCCCCTATTGAATGGATAAATGACCTCTCACCATCAGAATGAACAATAACCATAGAACCAGAGGTATTCTTAATCTTGCTTGTTTTTATTTGTGATACATCTACTCCTTCATCTTTAAGTTTACTTATTAAAAACCTTCCTAAATTATCATCCCCCACATTACCAGAAATGCTTACACTTATACCTAATTTTGAAAGGACAATCCCTGTATTTGCAGCACATCCCCCAATATGTAATTCCACTTTATCTATAAGCACAAGTTTCCCTTTTTCCGGTATATCTTTTACTGGTCTACCGAGGAAATCCCCTACAATAAGTCCGAAACAAAACACTTTGTTCTCCATAATATATCTCCCTATTTTCAATATTATAGAATAGATATTTAAAAACATCAATCTGCTGATAGATACATCTCTGTATTAAATTTTCAATTCACATCATGCTTTTCTGCAAATCTTTATTGTCCTAAAATCTCCTTATAATTTATAATGTAATAAATAAGGGAGCCCTTTTATATATTTCTTTTAATCATTTTTTCAAAAAGACATATTTTTCAAAAGAGAAGAAACGGTAAACTATAAACCTTTTATAGTATATATGTGTCTAACAAAAGAGAATGGTTAAGGAAGATGTGTGTTAAAACAGATGTTAAAAGATAAAATTCATAGATTTTTCTCAAACTGGTATAGAAAGAAAAAGGAAAAAAGAATCATTTTTGTAACATATTTATCAATTTTACTCTGCTCTATTTATTTTACGATAAAAAATCCTCTATTATTGGTAAGAATTATTTCTATTGATGACTATAAAGTTTTTAATCAGGGACCTGACCAACAAATGAAAATACAGGTCAAAAATAAAGTATTTGACTATAAATTTCCTGTAATACTGAACAAACATGAACTTACCTTTTTGAATATTGATGTTGAAAAAAATACTTCCACCTTTGTAAAAGTAATAAATATATGTAAAAGTGTCAGAAACAGTTTAAAATTTGGAGATGATAAAGTTCACTACTATTACTGGGAACCTCATTTAATTCTAAAGGATATGAAGAGATATAGATTTTTATGTGATGGGTATGCACGACTGGCTGCTTCCATAGCACAGTCCTATGGTATTCCTTCAAGAGTTTTATGGCTAAAAGGGCATGTAACATCTGAATTTTATATTTCTGAATTTGACAAATGGGTACTTATAGACCCCAGCTTTGGACTTTATTTTTCTTCAAACAATATCCCTCTATCAACTACTGAAGTAATCCATGCCTACGAAAATAACCATCCACCTGAAATTTCCTTTTTCAATAATAAAACTGATGAAGAACCCATCCCTTCCATTACAAAACTTACGTCAGCATTAACTAATAGATTTACATTTGTTTTTTCAGGTGAAAACACACAAAAAGGGATTAGATATACTATATTAAAAGAGAAACATTTACCACTGGGTTTACAATATAAAGAAAAAGAAGGATGTAACTTAGAAATATGCAGTAAAATCACTCAAATCTGTCTAATACTTGAATTTTTAGGACTCCTTATTTTCCTATTAATTTAAGTCATATTTAATACATATTTCCAAATTCATTTCAGAAAGACTAGAGGAATACCGGATTATTGCATAAAGGATAAAGAATAAGGTATACTATCTATCTCTCGGAGGGTTAGCCTAACTGGTAAGGCAGCGGATTTGAAATCCGCCGTCCCTCGCGGGACATGGGGGTTCGAGTCCCTCACCCTCCGCTTCTTGGTATATTCCGGGCACATCCTTAACACAATATTCCGAGCACATAGTTTACAGTTTATGGGGTATATTCCACTCATTAAGTGAAATTTCATTACAGAAAACCCGTAGTTATATTAATTACATCTTGTTCCTTAAATTACCTAAAATGTACCCTATAACTTATATTTTTCATCACACAGGGAACTGTTGTAAGGAGCACGACGGGACGGACATTTTTCTCTCGGGCATAGCATGCAGCTTTCAAATGTTATCTCTGCAGGAAAGATAATCCCTGATACGGATTTTGAAGGAATCATGAGAAAACTATCTGTAAGTATAACTCCTGCTGTATTTTCTACATCCCCGATAGTTTCAAAAAGTTTTCTCTGTTGCTGGATAGGCCAGTCATTAAGAGAACCAGGTGCCATCTTTGAAAATTTCGGGATTTTATATGTATCTTTTATATAATCAAAGAAAAAATTTATTGTAGAACGTAAAATTAATTCTTTTACGTAGTCGGTTATATAACTAAAAAATGGGTCTGTATATTTTTTTGACCAATTATCAAGTTCTCTTCCACAGGTTATTACATATAAAAATACTCTTTCTGCATCTTCAAGATTTACTCTCAATACTCTACTCTGAAACTCTATACCATTAATAACCACACTACTCTCTGTTTTTTTATCAATATATCCGATTTTATATACTGCCTTTGGAATAGCAATCTCTTCTGCTTCTCTTAACATATTTTTTAAGATAGAAAATTCATTACTGTTAGGGAAAATCTTAAACTTTTGCGCTATATCTTCTAAAACAAACCGAAAGGGAATACAGGAGAGTAAAAATAGTCCATCTTTAGAAGTTATTATTAGTTTATCCATTTTATATGTCAAGTGAGATTAAAGGAAAGAAACTATTTTTTTTGCTACCTCTTCCTTTTTTATCTTTTTGTACTCTATAACTTGTCCCTCTTTAGATATGAAAATAACCTTTGATGGTTTCCCCTCTCCGAAAAATTCAGGTGTATTTGCTACAATTAAATCAAGTTTCTTTTCCTTCAGTTTCTTTTCAGCATTTTTTATAATATCTTCTGTCTCAAGTGCGAACCCAATTATCTTATGTTTATCTCCCTTTATCTTCGCCACTTCTTTTAGTATATCAGAATTAGGAATAAGTTTAAGAGACCAATCCTTTTTTTGCTTTATTTTTTCTTTTGACTTTTTTGCAGGTCTCCAGTCACTTACAGCAGAAGACATAATAAGAACATCTACTTGTGGTAAATATTTCAAGACCGATTTTCTCATCTCTTCCGCTGTTTCAACTTTTATACATTTAATCCCTGAGGGTATTTCCAGATATACAGGACCACTTATGAGGATAACCTCATAGCCATTTCTTACACACTCTTCTGCTATAAGATATCCCATCTTCCCTGTTGAAGGATTACTTATAAATCTCACAGGGTCAATATATTCCCTCGTGGGTCCTGCTGTAATAAGAACTTTCATTGTTGATTTTTTGTAAGCCATTCAAGTTCTGCGTCTATAAATCCATCTATCTCGCCATCCATCACTGATTCAACATTACCTACCTCAAAACCTGTTCTGTGGTCTTTCACAAGTGTATATGGACAGAATATATACGACCTTATCTGACTGCCCCATTCTATCTTTTTTTGCTTTCCACGCATCTCTGCTTCTGCCTTTTGCTGTTCTTCAAGTTGTTTCTGATAGAGACGGCTTTTTAAAAGTTTCATTGCAAGTTCTCTGTTTTTAAACTGACTACGCTCTGTCTGACACTGAACAATAATACCTGTAGGTATATGTTTCAAACGTACCGCTGTAGAAACCTTATTGACATTCTGACCGCCAGGTCCACCTGACCTGAATGTCTCCATCTCTATATCTTCCTCCTTTATTTCAATGTTAATATCCTTAGAAATCTCAGGTAATACTGTTACAGCAGCAAAACTCGTATGCCTTCTTTTATTTGCATCAAAAGGAGAAATTCTTACGAGACGATGAACACCGCTTTCACCTTTAAGGTATCCATATGCATAAGGACCTGATATTATAGCTGTAAGGTGTTTTATACCTGCCTCTTCACCCGGTAAAAAATCCACCACTTCTACGTCAAAACCTTTTTTGGTAGCCCACTTTGAATACAATCGCCATAGCATACTTGTCCAATCACATGCTTCTGTTCCACCTGCACCTGCGTGAAGTTCCACTATTGCATTCTTTGTATCCTCTTCTGAATTCCAGATAAGTGTCTTTTTTATTTTAGCAACACTATTTTCTATATCCTCAATCTCTTTAATCCCTTCTTTTTCTATCTCCTCATCATATTGATGAGAAAGGAGTTCTATAATAGTTTTGAGGTTATCTATCTTTCTGTCTATCTCCATAACAGATGAAACTCTTTCGTTAAGAAGGTTCCACCTGTCCATTTTATCCCTTTCAATCCTCGGATCCCAGAATCCCTTTTTCGCTCTTTCTTCCTCAAGCAATAAAAACTCTTTATGTAGAGATGGAATATCAAATTTATTTTTTATCCCTTCCCATATCTCCACTATTTCCTTATACTTATCTCTCATCTGGTTTATCTCTATACTCATTTATTATCCTCCAGACCGCTTCCATCAGTTCTTTAAGTCCTTCTCCAGTAAGAGCAGAAATAAAATAGATATCGCTGAATTTTTCTTTTAAAATTTTTATATTCTCCTTTGATACATCAAGGTCAATTTTATTACCTGCAATAACCTCTGGTTTTTCACTCAAATTCTTGCTGTATCTTTCAATCTCCTCCCTTATATTATAATATCTTTTCATCGCATCTGGAACTGATAGGTCAATAATGTGTATCAGTACCTTTGTCCTTTCTATATGCCTCAAAAATTTATGCCCCAGCCCTTTACCTTCAGATGCACCCTCTATAATACCCGGGATATCTGCTATTACAAAACTCCTGAATTCACCGAGATTCACTACACCTAAATGGGGCTCAAGTGTGGTAAAGGGATAGTCAGCAATCTTTGGCCTTGCCGAAGAGACCTTTGATATAAGCGTTGACTTACCAGCATTGGGATATCCTATAATTCCTGCATCTGCAAGAAGTTTTAATTCAAGTTTTAGATATTTTTCTTCTCCTTTTTCACCTGGTGTTGCCTTCCTCGGTGCCTGATTTGTAGACGACTTAAAGGAGGCATTGCCCCTTCCTCCTTTACCACCTTTAGCCACAATATATTCCATACCATCCTGTGAAAGGTCAATCAGAAAAATCTCTTTATCATCCTTTATTTCAGATATTATTGTACCAACAGGAACAGGAACTACAAGGTCTTCCCCTGATTTTCCTTCCCTGTTATTTCCCTCTCCATTCCTCCCTTTTTCCGCTTTAAAGTGCTGTCTGTAATGAAAATCAATAAGTGTACGGATATCCTTTTTTGCCCTGAATATCACATCACCACCCTTACCACCATTGCCTCCCGAAGGACCTCCTTTGGGGATGTACTTTTCTCTTCGGAAAGCAACACAACCATCTCCACCATCACCTGCCTTTACCCATATCTTTGCTTCATCAATAAATTTAGCCATTCCTTATACCCTTACTCCTTAATTTTCTATGATAGGCAATAGCAAACCTGTGCGCTTCATCACGTATTGACTGAAGAAGATGCATCTCTGGCAATGTCTTATCTAAATGAAGGGGTTTTTTAAATCCCTTAATGTATATATCTTCCTCCCGTTTTGCCAGTGATATAACAGGAATATTAATATTCATTTGCTCCAGAACCTTCAATGCGGTATTAAGCTGCGCTTTTCCTCCATCTATAAGGATAAGAGAAGGCATTTCTTTTCTCTCTTCTGGAGTATCAAATCTTCTCGTAAGAACTTCTTCCAGCATCTTACAATCATCAATTCCTTTAACTGTCTTTATTCTATATCTCCTGTAATTTTCTTTATCAGGAACTCCCCCCTTAAAAGAGACCTTACATCCAGTTGCAGAATCACCCTGAATATTTGAGATATCGTAACCCTCTATGTGATATGGAAGATTCTCAAGATGCAATATCTCCTTTAGCCGGAGTAAGACATTGCTTTCCCCATAAGAAAAAAGTGCCTTTTCATCCCTTAAGGGAAATCTTTTCTTCATCTCATCAAGCATAAAAATACGCCTTTTTATCTCTTCTGCTTTCTCAAACTCAAGTTTTTCTATTGCCTGTTTCATCTCTCGCTTCAATTTTTTAATAAAGTCCTGATAGTTTCCTTCAAAAAATGACTTTATTCCCTCTATAAGTTTCTTATATTCTCCTTCTGATATCTTTCCCTCACATGGTCCTGAACATCTTCTTATATAATACTGGGTACATAACCTTATCTTTTTCTTCTCCAGATTATACCTGCAATTTCTTACAGGATAATACCTCCTTATAAACTTAAGTATACTTTTTAAAAGTTCAACCTTTGTAAATGGTCCAAAATATCTGGATACACCATCATTTTCTTCTCTGACAATCTTAATAGATGGAAATTTCTCTTCTGTAATCTTCACATATGGATAACTTTTATCATCCTTAAGGTTTACGTTATATTTGGGGTGATATTTTTTTATAAGATTATCTTCAAGGATAAGTGCCTCTGCTTCTGATGCCACAGGAATAAATTCAAAATCATATATATTTGAAATCAGGGAAATGTTTTTAGGACTGGTATCTGTCCTGTAAAAATATGATGTAATCCTTTTTCTCAAAGAGACCGCCTTCCCCACATATATTACCTCTCCTCCCTTATCTTTCATCAAATACACACCAGGGATATCAGGGACATCAGCCAGTTTTTTCTGTATCCTCTTTCTTTTCTCCATCTGTTTTATGGGTGGCTCTCTCCTTTTCTAACTCATCAACATAGTTTAACTGCAATTCAGTAATAGTAGCATTAAGGATTCGCTCTTCATCCTTTGTAAGGTTCCCTTTTGTTTTCTCTCTCAACATCTCCATTATATCTATTATTTGCTTTGCGAGTGTAAGGTTTTTTTCTGTCTTGCCTGTTACAGGATTTGCAACCTTACCCAGTGCCTGCCAACCCCAGTCAGCAAAAAATGAAACAATAAAGACAAAAAGTCCCTCTTCCATTTTTTACTCCTTTTTTAGAAGTTTACCCGGCTTCCTGCAATAAAGTTAACAACTGCAGAACTTAATGGCCAGAGCCATTGCAGCCCACCCGCGAATACAAAAATCATCACTATTATGATACCATACCGTTCCATCTGTTCATATCTGTACCTTATCCGCCCGGGTAAAAAAACACTTAAAATCCTTGAACCATCAAGAGGAGGTATAGGGATGAGATTGAAAAAAGCAAGTACAAAGTTGATTAAAGCACCTATAATAATAAACTGGACTAAAGGACTATGTAAAAACAATCGGGAAATAATTGCAAGAAATGTTCCTATAACTATATTACTACCAGGACCTGCTATACCTACAGATAACATACCTTTGTCATAGTTTCTGAAATTAAATGGGTTAATGGGAACTGGCTTTGCCATTCCTATAGCAAACCTTCCACCACTTAATAAGAGAAGAAGGACGGGCAGTAGTATTGTACTGAATGGGTCAATATGAGGCAGGGGATTGAGGGTGAGTCGCCCCATCAACTTTGCTGTGTCATCTCCATTAAGATAAGCAACATATCCGTGACAGAACTCATGCATAACAACAGAAAAAAATACAATAAAAAGTATAAATATAACTGAAATAAGTTCCATTTATTCTTCTTTCAACCTCCGTATCTTTATTAAAATCCCTGTGGAAAAGATATAGACGAGCACAGCAACTATTATACAGGAAAGAAGAAGCAGGGGCAAGGAGAGAACTGGAGATAGTACTCTCTTACTGATATAAAGGAAACATCCTGTAAGTATACAGGCAAGGATTATTTTGAAAAAAAACAGGCGCTCTTTTTTCAAGTCAATACACATATGTCTTCTATTAAAGAGGATAACTAAAAGTATAAAGTTTGTAATGCCAACAATAGATGTAGCAAGTGCAATCCCGTTGTGTCCCATAAACTGCATCAGGATAATATCCATAATGAAATTTACCAGTATGCTTAATATCCCGACCTTTACAGGTGTGGCTGTATCTTTACAGGCATAGAATGCCCTACTCCATACAGAAGCACCACCATATCCTAATAATCCCAGAGAATAGAAAGCAAGAGGGGAAGCAACGAGTTCAACTGATTTTGCGGTAAACATCCCTCTTTCAAAAAGAATTTTTACTATTTCTGTCTTAAGAATTATCATTCCAAAGGTAAAAGGTAGCAGTAAAAAGACAAGCATACGTGTGGCAAAAATAAGGTTTTTGATAAATTCTTTATGATTATTTGATGAGATATTTTCTGAAAACCATGGTAGTACTGCTGTTGATATTGAGATAGCAAAGACACCCAGAGGCAACTGAAATATACGGGTACTATACCATAAACCAGAAACAGCCCCTTCATATAAAGTATATGCGAGAGAGTTATCCACGAGAAGATTAATAGGTGTTACAGCAACTCCTATTACCATAGGAGCAAGAAGCAATCCCATTCTTTTAACAGCAGGATGTGTAAAATTAAAATTCAGATGGGGTATATATCCCCTTTTAATTACAGGCATTAGCGTAAAAACAAATTGACCCATTCCACCCAATATAACGCCTGCACACAAAACAAATATCTGATGTTCCGGAATAGCAGGCATTAATGGCAGGATAAGGAAAAGTACTGCTATCCAGAATATATCCAGAACAACAGGAGATAATGAAGGAAGGAAAAAGTCCTTGTGAACATTCAAAATACCTGTGTTGATTGCAGCAAGCGATATAAATATAAGATATGGAAATGTAAATCTCACCAATATCCATACACTATGCCACCTTGATGTCTCGCTTACTATTCCTGCTGATATAAAACTTACACCCAGAATAAGTAAAAATAAAAAGGTTGTAATGATTAAAGAGATGGTAAAACAGATATTGAATATATCCTTCCCTTCTGCCCTTTTATTTTCATCAATGGCATATTCAGTAAAAACAGGTATAAAAGCAGTATTGAGTGCTCCTTCTGCAATAAGTCCTCTGAAAAAATTTGGTATCATAAAAGCAAGAAGAAAAGCATCATATATTGAGATAGTACCAAAGAAATTTGCGGTTGCAATCTCTCTGGCAAGTCCAAAAACCCTGGCAATTATTGTTCCTAAAGAGACAATTGAAACGGCTCTGATAATTTTTTTTGAACTCATTTTTTGGGTCTTAAAAGCGGAAAGAATATCACCTCTCTTATGGAGGAAGCATTTGTAAGAAGCATAACGAGACGGTCTATACCAATACCAAGTCCTCCTGCAGGAGGCATTCCGTATTCAAGTGCTTCAATATAATCTTCATCAACCATCTTCTCTTTATTACCTGTCTGTTTGTTGACTGCTTCTAAAAACCTTCTGTGCTGCTCAAAAGGGTCATTAAGTTCTGAATAAGCATTTGCTATCTCAAGTCCTCCAATGAAAAGTTCAAACCTTTCTACCATATCTTTCCTGTCCGGTAATGACTTTGCGAGGGGTGAAATCTCTACAGGATATTGATGGATAAATGTAGGGTTTATAAGTTCTGGCTGTATCTTTTTCTTGAATATCTTATCCAGTACTTCAAATATATTCCCTTTATCATCATCCGTCAGTTCAATACCCTCCTCCTCTGCCTTTTTAAGTACTGCTTCTCTGTCTTTCCAATCAGAAATACCTTCATTTGAAAACACTTCAGACCATTTTATCCTTTTCCATGGTAAAGACATATCTATCCTTTTGCCCTGATAATCTAATGTAAGAGTACCATTTACCCTCTCTGTAAGTGATGTGATTAGTCCCTCTGTTATTTCCATCATTTCTTTACAATCACCATAAGCAGAATATAGTTCAAGCATTGTAAATTCAGGATTATGCAATGGAGAAATACCCTCATTTCTGAAAGAACGGTTGATTTCATATATCTTCTCAAAATTACCCACCAATAACCTTTTCAGATATAGTTCAGGAGCAATCCTTAAGTAAAGGTTCATATCAAGTGTATTATGGTAGGTGATAAATGGCCTTGCTTCAGCTCCACCTGGTATAGGATGCATCATAGGGGTATCCACCTCAATAAATCCAATATTATTTAGAAACTCCCTTATGTATTGTATTATCTTTACTCTCTTATTAAAAACCTCTCTTACATCCTGGTTCATAATAAGGTCAAGGTATCTCTTTCTAAACCTTATCTCCACATCTTTGAGTCCATGCCACTTCTCTGGTAATGGATTTAACGCTTTTGATAGGAGAGTAAGATCTTTAACAAGTATAGTAATCTCTCCTGTTTTTGTTTTAAATACATCTCCTTCAACCCCTATAATATCACCTATATCTAAATGGTTAAATACAAAAAGTGTTTCTTCGTCTAAGATGTTCTTTTTAAAATAGAGCTGTATTTTCCCTGTACTATCTTTTATATCAAGGAAAGAAGACCCCCCATGATGTCTCATTGCCATAATCCTGCCCGCTGTTTTTACACCAGTTTCACCCTCTTTAATAAGTGATATCTCCTTTTTAGTAAATGCCCTTCCATAAACATCAATGCCTCTCTTTTTAAGTTCTTCTATCTTTTCAATCCGCTGTTTTTTTATCTCTTCACTCATAATCATTCCCCTTAAGTTTTCTAATCTTTACCATTATAACCTTTTTTCTATCCGACTCCTGAACTGTAAATTGATAGTTATTATACACAAAACTCTCTCCTTTTACAGGGAACCTGCCAAATCTGTCAAGGACAAAACCCGCGAGTGTCTCAAATTTACCTTCAGGTATACCCACGCCTATTTCCTCATTTACTTTCTCAACCTCTGTGCCACCAGAGATAAGAAAATCACCATCCGGTAATACATAAAGTTCTTTCGGTTCTTTCTTATATTCATCGGAAATTTCACCGACTATCTCCTCAACGAGGTCTTCCATTGTAACAAGTCCTCCTGTACCACCATATTCATCCACCACTATTGCCATCTGTATCTTCTTTTCCTGAAGTTCTTTCATTAAATCCTTGACCTTTTTGCTTTCAGGGACAAAGTATGGTTCTCTCATAAGGTCTTTCGCCTTTAATCCTTCTACATCTTCTACTCTATGCCCTATAATATCTTTGATATAGATAATCCCTGTTATCCTGTCAATACTTTCTCTATAAACAGGCAATCTTGAATAACCTTCCCGTGCCATTACCCTTACAACATCTTCAATAGATGTCTCCTCTTTTACAGAAATGATATTAACCCTCGGTGTCATAATCTCTCTTACCATCTTATCTCCCAATTCAAATATGCTGTCTATCATATCCCTCTCTTCTTCTTCAATAATCCCTTCCTCTTCTCCAGCAATAATCATTGCTTTTATATCTTCTTCTGTTAAAACAGGCATAATATTTTCTATCCTTCCACCGAACAGACGAACAAAAAGATGGGAGATACCAATAAGAAACTTTGCCACCGGGTTAAGAAGAATACAGAAAAACATAACAGGGAATGTAAAATAATATGCAATCTTCTCTGCATATTTTTTTGCTAAACTCTTCGGGATAATCTCCCCAAAAACAAGTATCATAAATGTCATTATCCCCGCTACAAGAGTAGCACTTATCCTGTGCAGATAATTATATGTCAATGTTGCTGCTATAATAGAAGCAGATATATTCACTATATTGTTGCCTATCAGTGTGGTTACAAGGATTCTATTAGGATTTTCAAACCAGAATTCCAACCTTCTCGCCTTTTTCTCATCCCTTTCAGAAATCTTCTGGAAGTGGTGTCTACCAAAAGAGATAAATGCTGCCTCTGCTGCTGAGAAAAAAGCAGAGAGTATTAGGAGTATGATAATAGTGATTATATACCAGAACAAGTCAGATTCACTCATTTTATAAGATATTCACCCCATTGTTTTAAAGGTCTGCTGGAGTCCGTGTAAAATTCATCTCTGTAATGCAAAAACGCCTTTATAAAATATTCAATTACTTTTTTCTTATCCACCTGTCTACCAGTAATATCCTTTACAGATACCTGATGTGTTTCATCTTCAACAGGGTTGTTCAGATTTACTCCTATTCCTGCAATATACCAGCCCTGTTTTTTTACAATAAGAATACCTGCTATCTTTCTACCTCCTGTTATTATATCATTGGGAAGTTTAATTTTGCAATCTATACCAAAATATCTTAATGTTTTCACTATACTTAAAGATAGCATTTCAGAAAGGAAAAGGGGATATAAATGCTCTTCTTTCAAAATCCATGAAAGATAAAGCCCCCCTCTCGGAGAAAACCACCTTCTTCCATATCTTCCCCTGCCCTTTTCCTGCTGTTCTGCAACAACTATCCCTGTCTTACCTTCACTTAAAAAAGTATCCGCTAAATCCATAGTTGAGATAACATTACCAAAAAAATATACAGGGATACCCTCTATTATTATCCTTTCACATTCTTCTTGTTTTTCCATACATTCCATAAAGCACCATACCGAGACCTTCAAGACCAAGATATTTCCTCATTATATCAAACTCTATACCTTTATTGAATTCCTTACTCCCTCCACCTGTAAGAACCACCTTTACAGAAGGGTATCTTTTCTTATAAACAGAAACTATACTGTTTATTGCTCCCGGTATCCCATATCTTATCCCGCTACATATTGCCTCTGATGTATCCTTCCCCGGTATTTTTGCCCTTACCTCCTTTATATCCTTTATCAGTGCTGTCGAAGTCAATGCACCCTTCCAGAGAAAAGGTCCCGGTATTATAACCCCGCCAAAGAAACCTTTTCTTGAGGCATAATCCATTGTAATAGCAGTACCTATATCAATAACAACCACATCAGAATTAAAAAACTCTATCGCTGCTTTACAGTTTAATACCCTGTCCACACCTACCCTATCAGGATTTTTAATTTTTAAAGGTATTCCACATAAAGAAGGGGTGATAAAAAAAACTTTTTTTTTGTATATGCTGAACTTCTCTTTCAAAAGCGTGTTTATCTGTGGAACGACTGATGCAATCCCTATTAATACAGGTTTTCTATTGTTCCAGAAAGCAGGTATTTTAAAACATTCAATATCTTTTGTGGGGAAGGTTATCACCTTAACCAATCTTTCTTTATAGAAAAGCCCTATCTTTACATTACTGTTTCCAACCTCAATGCCGATGGTTTCCATCACTGTAATTAATCCTTTTCTTTCTATACCTTCCCTCATTTATATTCTGCTATCCTCATATCTGTAAGAATACACTCCTGCCCTTGATTTATATCTATACCTTTTGTAGAGATAACTACATTTTCTGATAAACTACCCTGTGGTGTTGTTGTATATATCCTTTTTCCATTGAGATAAAAAACCACCTGATTATTTTTCCTTGAAACAGCAAGTGTATGGATATTGTCCCTGTTTAATGTACCACCGGAAATACCTCCTATCTTCAAGGAATTTCCAGTTATCTCACACTCTGGCATATCTCCATATTTCAATGAGAAAGATGTTGCAGTATCAGGCGCAAAAAATGTCAGTTCAAGTGAATAATCAGAACTTACTTTTACTTTCTTTTGTATGGTACCTGAATTTAAAAATCTTATCCATTTTTTACCTTCATACTCTGCAATTTCTACAGATGTCTTGTTTAATGTCCATCCCTCAGGCACTTCTCCAGTACCATATTTTGTAAAATCCTCTGACCACACAACACTTCCACCTGGATTGAATTTATCCAGTCCACCCACTATACCTAATGTCTTTTTCTCTCCTTGTGATGGAACCTGTTTACCTTCAGCAGTATATCTGTAATATTCTGCAGGGACACTATCCACTATCTCTTTTATCGCATTCTCAAGCATTATCATAACTGCTTTCTCCATAGGAGTGTTCTTATAATTCTCAAAACCTACGCCGAGAGCCACAGGACCTATTAAACCACCACCTATAATCCCTAAACTTGACTTTGAAGAATACCCTTCAACAGTCCCTGTTTTTATCACCCTTCGTGTTTTAACATCCACAAGACGAATACTCGCTGCTATATATGCCTCTTTCTTCTCTACTTTCAACCCACCACCTATCTTTAAGGGAAGAGGAATAACAACTCCACCACCACCTGTTCCTCTATAGTCCGGCTCAAACGCAGTAATAGCACCTGTAAGAATAATATCCGCTGACTCAAAAGTTCCTTTGGTAGGTGCTTCAGATGACCATCCACTCTCACCCAATTCATATTCGCTTTGGAGGTCTGCAAGTGCCGCCTTTTCAAGTACGATAAACCTGTTTGTCTTGAAAAGTGCATCTATAAGCATATCCTGAATACCCTCACCAATCCTCCCATACGCTTTGGCTGCCTTTACTTCAAAACTACCTACAGCAATCCTTGCCTTTGGTCCCTGATAAGAAACAATATCAGCAGCTGATGCCCCACCTGTTGTGACCTTTGTCTTTACTTCTTCTGCTCTGAGGAAGAATGAACAAATAATAAAACTGAATGCAATTATCAGGACTTTTCGGTTCATCTTTACCTCCTGTTATGTATTTTTATAATACAATTTTTATCCTATAACAGCAAGTATCAAGGTATAAAAATGAAAGGCAGATTTTAGTTTTTTTACTCTTCAAGACGTATAATAACAGTCGGGCTTTTGATAAATGGAAGTTTGTCTATCTTTTTTATTGCCTTTCTTACGAACGACTCTTTTGCTCTGTGGGTTAACATAAGAATAGGAACTGCCTTTTCAGGACTTTCCTCTTTTTGAATAACTGATGCGATACTTATATTATTTTCTCCTAATACCCTTGCGATACCCGCTAAGACCCCGGGTCTGTCAAGAGCAGTAAATCTAAAGTAATACCTTGTCTGGACATCCTCTACAGAAAGCAATTGCATTGTTTTATCTTCTGAAGCAATGGTCTTATAAGGAAGATTATTGTGTATAAGTTTCTTCCCGATATCAACAATATCAGAGATAACTGCACTGGAAGCAGCAATTCCACCAGCCCCTTCACCATAAAGCAGTGACCTCCCAAACATATCTCCTTCAAGATAAACACCATTATAAACACCATCTACAAAAGAGAGCAGGTGTTTTGAAGGTAGTAGTGCGGGATGAACCCGTATATCAAGTTTGTTCTCTTCCTTTTTTGCAACAGCAAGAAGTTTAATCCTGTATCCAAATTCTGCAGTAAAATTTATATCTATTGGTTCAATTGTCTCAATCCCCTCCACATAAATATCCTTCCAGTGGATATATTTTCGGAAGGCAAGTGTTGAAAGTATAGAGATTTTATGTGCGGTATCAATTCCCTTTATATCAAGGGAAGGGTCTGCTTCAGCATAACCACGTTGTTTAGCCATTGATAGGGCAGTAGTAAAATTTAAAGAATTATGGAACATCTCTGTAAGTATATAGTTTGTAGTACCATTAAGTATTCCGAAGATTTTCAGGATGTTATTTCCAACAAAACTCTCTCTTATTGTCTTTATAACAGGTATGGCTCCTGCAACACTTGCTTCAAATCCAATATGAACCCTCTTTTCTTCTGCAAGGTTAAATAGTTCTCTACCTCTTTCTGAAATAACTGCTTTGTTTGCTGTAACAACTGACTTACCTTTATTCAGTACCCTTTTGATTATATCAAAGGCAATATCTGTTCCGCCTATAAGTTCCACAACTATATCTATATCAGGTGCATTTACAATATCCTCTGGATTTGAAGTGAATAGTGAAGGGAGTAAACTTCTCTTTTTAATGTCTTTATCACAAACCCTTGAAATTATAAAATCAACTCCTGTTTTTTGCTTAAGGGAGTTTCTTGTTTTAAGAAGGGTTTCTACAACCGCACTTCCAACAGTTCCACATCCAATAATTCCAATATTAACGGCCTTTTTATCCATCACTTATAGGGTAGAAGGGACTGTTGCTTCCCTTACCTTTTCTGAGTAGAAGAACAATTCTCTCTGGCGGTTTCTAACTTCATCTTCTTCTGGCGCAATAGCAATGTGGTGCTTTTTACGGATAGCAATCGCTTTATCAAAATAATCCCTGCTTATAAGATAGTAATAAAGAGGATTTTCTGCCTTCATCCCTTTAACAGCATTTTCTTTTGCCATTATAAGATTCACAGAGTACTCATTAACATAGGTCTTCTTCAAAACACTACCTTTCAAATCTTCCAGTTCTTTCATAACCGGTATTTTTGAAACTTCTTCTCTTACATAAAAGTATTTATAAATATCCACATTCAATTTTTCCAGTTCTTTAAGTTTCTTTTTATATTCTGCAACTTCTATAAGATGCAGTATCCTGTATATCTCGTCTGTATTGAAGTTATATTGTTTTGCCAGTTCCAGTGCCCTGCGAGCAATTTCCCTCGCTTTTTCAAAATCCCCTGCCTCATAATACTTTTTCATCTCATCAATAAGGTTCTCAAATTCCTTTCTTTTTTCTTCAAGTAATTTTCTCTGTCTTTCTTTTTCAAGTTCTTCCTGCCTCTTCTTTTCAGCAAGTTCCATCTGTTTCTTCTTCTCCTGAAGATATTTAAGATAAAAGTTAACCCCTGCACCTGCAATCGCGAGGCAGATAATAGTAATAACTATCTTTTTTAACTTAAAACCTTTTTTATTGCTTTTATTTCTTTCCATAGTTCTTTTATTTTACCATCTATTACCTTTTTTACAAAAAAACTTCCTATAATCACCCCGTCTATCTTTTCCTTTAATTTTTTTACCTGCTGGACACTTGATATTCCAAAACCTGCTGCTACAGGAATATCTGACACTCTTCTTATTACTGACAATCCTTCCCACATTTCTTTTGAAAAATCTTCCCTCGGTCCTGTAACACCTGCTGATGTAATAAAATATATAAATCCATCTGATGCCTTTACAATTTTTTCTGCCCGCCTTTCTGGTGTAAAAGGAGTAAGGAAGTTAATAAGATATATGTCTCTCTTCTTCAGTATTTCCCTTATCTCCTTACCCTCTTCAAATGGAAGGTCAGGAATAATAAGACCGGATACACCTGTCTCTGCACATCTTCCTACAAATTTTTCTATCCCGTATCTGTAAACAGGATTGTAATATGTCATAAGGAGATATGGTATATCTACTGAATTTTTCAGTTCTCTGCATATCTCAAATACATTATCTGTATTTGTTCCTTTTTCAAGTGAAAGATGTGAGGCATACTGTATAATAGGTCCATCTGCAATCGGGTCTGAAAAAGGAATCCCAATCTCTATAATATCCACACCTGACTGCTCTGCCTTTTTAATTATATCAACCGTACCAGCAGTAGAAGGCAAACCGGCAGTAAAATATGCAATCAATGCCTTCTCTTCTTTTTTCTTTAACCTCTTAAATTTTTCATCTATCCTGTTCATTTTTACTCACATACAACCTTCTATTGCAGCAACTCCAGCCACATCCTTATCACCTCTGCCTGAGAGACATATTACTACAGTATCATTTTTCTTAAACCTCTTTTTATTCTTTATCAGCCAGCCAATTGCATGTGCTGACTCAAGTGCAGGGATAATTCCTTCCGTCTCACTTAAAACATGAAAACCATTAAGTGCTTCCTTATCTGTAGCATAAACATAGATAGCCCTTCCTGTCTCTTTATAAAATGCATGTTCTGGTCCAACCCCAGGATAATCAAGCCCTGCTGAAACAGAATGTGTTTCGTTTATCTGTCCGTATCTATCCTGTAATATATAAGAAAAACTACCATGAAGTACTCCTTTGCTTCCTCTATTAAGTGTTGCTGAATGTTTTAATGTATCTATTCCATCCCCTCCTGCTTCCACCCCTATAAATTTAACACTTTTATTTTTATAGAATGGATAGAAAAGTCCAATACTATTACTTCCTCCACCTACACAGGCAACGAGATAGTCAGGCAGACACTTTTCTTTTTTAAGTATCTGTTTTCTAGTTTCTGTACCTATTACTGACTGAAAATCCCTCACTATTTGAGGATATGGGTGTGGACCAACAACAGAACCAATAACATAATGGGTATTAGAAAAATTTGCTATCCAGTCCCGCATTGCCTCATTGATTGCATCTTTAAGTGTTTTACTGCCTGACTTTACCGGTATAACCTCTGCACCTAAAAGTTTCATTCTGTAAACATTCAGTTTCTGTCTCTCACAGTCAATCTCACCCATATATACACAGCAGTCCATACCAAAAAGGGCAGAGGCAGTTGCGGTTGCTACACCATGTTGCCCTGCCCCTGTCTCTGCTATTATTCGGGTTTTCCCCATCTTTTTAGCAAGAAGCACCTGTCCCAGTGTATTGTTAATTTTATGTGCCCCTGTAAATGCAAGGTCCTCCCTTTTTAGATATATTTTACAGCCAATAACTCTACTAAAATTTTCAGCGAGATAAAGAGGTGTAGGACGGCCCGCATATTCAGAAAGGAGAGATGCAAGTTCTTTTCTAAAACCTTTATCTTTTGAGATGTTTCTGTATTCTCTCTCTAATTCTTCAAGTGCAGGTATAAGTGTTTCAGGAGCAAACCTTCCACCAAAAATTCCATACTTCCCGTACATATCAGGCAGTTTCATATTTCATCTCTCTTATATTTTTAAGCAATTGCTCTACTTTGTTTTTATCCTTTATACCTGGCGCACTCTCTACACCTGAAGCCACATCTATTCCATACGGATGAAAGACATTAAGAATTTCCTTTACATTATCCGGTGTGATACCACCTGCAAGAAAAACCTTCCCCCAGGGTATATAAGACCCATCAAGTAAAGAAATATCTATCCTTTTACCTGTACCTCCACGGATAAAACTATCATATGCATCAAGGAGAAAAAAGTCAGGTGTATATATCTTCATGCTTTCTTTCAGCACTCTCTTATCTTTTACTCGCAGTGCTTTTATAACTATCTTTTCTGGGAATTTCTTTTTAAACTTTTCTATAAGTAACGGGCTCTCATCCCCATGTAGTTGCACACCAGAAAGATTTAAAAATTCTGTTATTTGAAAAAGGTTTTCTTCTTCAGGGTTTACAAATACACCAATAACCTTAATATCCTTATAAATATCCACAAGAAATTCTTTTGCTTTCTCCTGTGATATAAACCTTGGACTTTTATTATAAAAATTCAGTCCTATAATCTTAATACCGAGAGAAAAAGCATCGTATATATCCTGTCTTCTGGTAAAACCACATATTTTTATATGCATAACCTTCAAAATTAAGATAATACCTTCCCTCTCTCCTTTTTTCCTCTATCCTTTTACAGAAAAAGGATATCAATGAGAATATACTTAATTATTCTATATCAGGCAGTTCTGAAAGTGCCTGTTTTATCTTTTCCTCAGGATATTCATAGTCCTCAAGTTTTCCCTCAAAATATGACTGATAGGCAGAGAGGTCAAAGTACCCATGCCCTGAGTGATTGTAAACAATTACCTTACCTTCTGGTGCATCCTTTGCTTCTTCTACCACCGCTCTTATAGCATGGGATGTCTCAGGGGCTGGTAAGAACCCTTCAGTTCTGGCAAAAAGAACTGCTGACTCAAAACACTCTTTCTGGTGATATGCTGCCGCTTCTATAAGTTTATGTTTCAAAAGATGACATACAATAGGTGCTGCTCCATGATATCTCAATCCACCTGCATGGATACCTGGTGGTATAAAACTGTGTCCCAGTGTAAACATCTTAATAAGTGGTGTTGTACAGGCAGTATCTCCAAAATCATATTTATAAAGCCCCTTTGTAAGAGTAGGACATGCCTTTGGTTCAACTGCAATTATTTTTATTTTTTCTCCTTTTAACTTATCAGGGATAAAGGGCAATATTAAACCACCAAAATTACTACCACCACCTACACAGCCAATAAGAACATCAGGTTTCTCCCCTATCATCTCCAACTGTTTTTTTGTCTCAAGTCCTACAATGGTCTGGTGAAGAAGTACATGGTTAAGGACACTTCCTAATGAATACTTTGTATCTTCTCTTGAAGCAGCATCTTCAACTGCTTCTGATATAGCAATACCTAAACTGCCAGGAGAATCCGGATTTTCTGCAAGAACCTTTCTTCCATAGTTTGTCTTATCGGATGGAGAAGGATACATAGTTGCACCCCACACCTGACATAGCAATCTTCTATATGGCTTCTGGTTATATGATACCTTTACCATATATATCGTACATTCCAATCCAAACATCCTGCAGGCAAAGGCAAGTGCACTACCCCACTGACCTGCTCCTGTTTCTGTAGCAATCCTCTTTACCCCTTCTGCTTTGTTATAATATACCTGAGCAACCGCAGTATTGGGCTTATGTGAACCCGGGGGAGAAACTGACTCATCTTTAAAGTATATTCTTGCCTTTGTCTTCAATGCCTTTTCAAAGTTTTTTGCCCTTCTTAAAGGAGTTGGACGATACAGTCGGTAAACATCCATTACAGGGTCAGGGATTTCTATCCATCTTTCAGGAGAAAACTCCTGCTGTATAAGAGCCATAGGGAATATGGGTGCAAGGTCTTCTGGCTTAATTGGTTGCTTTGTTCCCGGATGTATCACAGGCGGTAAGGATACAGGCAGGTCAGGTAAAATATTATACCACTTCTGTGGCATCTCCTTTGCTGATAAAACAATTATGTTGTCTTCCATCTATCCTCCCTCGTTTAACTCAGAAACTCCTTTAGTTTCTCTTTAATATCAATACTTTTCAACAAACTCTCGCCTACCAAAATACCCTTCACTCCTGCATCTTTCAATCTTTCTACATCTTCTTTACTTTTGATACCACTTTCACTTATAGCAACTATTTTATCTTTTGGAATTAACTTAATCAAATTAAATGTTACAGAAATATCTGTTTTTAATGTATCAAGGTCTCTATTGTTTATCCCTAAAATCTTGTTTTCCCAATTCTGTACCAGATTCAACGCTCTTTTAACTTCATCCTCATTATGTACCTCTATAAGCACTTCCATCTTCATATCTTCACCTATTTTTAAAAGATTTAAAAAAATTTCATCTGATAAAATTCTTAATATGAGTAAAAAAACATCTGCACCGTACATCCTTCCCAGATATACCTGATAAGGGTCAATAATAAAATCCTTCATCAGTATTGGGATATCAACAACTTCCCTCACTTTTTTTATGTCTTCTATCTTGCCCTTAAAGAATGGCTCACAGGTAAGTACCGATATACCAGAAGCACCATATCTGCTGTAGAATAAAGATATCTCTTTTACATCTATATCTTCTTTTATAATACCTGCGGATGGAGATGCTCTTTTTATTTCAGCAATAACACCAAATCCATCCTGTAATCTTTTCTTCAAACTTATTGTCTCTCTTATCCTGCCTTTTTTCTCTAATCCTTCTTCTTTTTGTCTTTCTATAATTCTCTTCTTTTCCTCAATTATTTTTTTCAATATCACTCTTTAACTCCGTAATAAACCTGTCTGCAACATCGTTCATCTCAGGGAAAAACTTTTTCACTGTTTCCCAGACCTTTATTGCCTCTTCTGTTCTTCCTAATTTTTGATATGTATGTGCCTTGATATGTAAAAAGTGGAACGAAGGATATGGCACTTCTATACTTTCCAGATAATAAAGGGCATTTTCATAATCCTGCCTGTTATAGTAATACATAGCCAGTTCCATATAAAGCCGGGCATCTTCAGGATTTGCCTTTATACCTTTTTTCATAAACTCAACAGCATAATTAATCACCCTCTCCTTCTCTTTTCCCGAAAGTTTTGGGACAATACCATTTATGAGAAACCAGCCCCCCAGTGTCCATGCTTCAACATCTGATGGTGAAATAGTGGTTATCAACTTCAACACAGGAAAGATTCTCTCATACATTCCTCTGTGCCATAGTTCATCCACATATAGATACAAAAGGTCTATAACCCCTTCTCTGACAGATGGGTATGCACAGAGGTCTACTGCTGCTTGATGTGAAAGGGAAATGTCTATATCACTGGCAAAAGAGGTAGAGATAAAAACAATAAATAATAGAATAAGAACAATAGTAATAACCTTCTTCATCTATTCACCGCCTCTAAAACCTCATTAATCTTCTTCCAGCATATCCCCTTTTCTATAGCACTTACTGAAAGTTCAATTCCCTCTTTAACGGTTTTTGTAGTCCCTGCAGCATTAAGTAAAAATGCTGTATTCAAGAGAACAACATCCCTCATTGCTCCTTTTTCTTTTCCTTTTATGATACTTAAAAGAATTTCACCATTCGTTTTTACATCCCCACCTTTAAGGTCAGAAAGGTTACATTTTTTAAATCCAAAGTCCTGAGGATATATCTCAAACTCTCTTATTCCTTTGGTTGATACTTCTGACATATATGTTTTTCCTGTAAGTGATATCTCATCAAGACCATCTTCTGAGTGAAATATATAGCCCCTTATTCCCAGCCGTTGAAAAACAGGAGGTATAATCTTTAAGAGTTTATAGTCATTTACGCCCATTATCTGTACATCAGAACCAGCAGGATTACAGAGAGGTCCTATGATATTGAAGATTGTTTTAAATCCGAGTTCTTTTCTTATAGGTGAAACATTTTTCATTGCCTTATGGTACAAAGGGGCAAAGAGAAAGGCAAACCCATATTTATTCAAAATCGCTTCACTCTTTGATGGCTCTACCTCAATCTTATATCCAATTGCTTCAAGAACATCTGCACTCCCACAACTGCTGGTCATTGAACGATTACCATGCTTGGCAACTGTCAGTCCTGTAGAGAAACCAACTATTGCAGCACAGGTTGATATATTAAATGTTCCTGAATAATCACCACCTGTTCCACAGGTATCACATACAGAAATTTTTTTGTTAATAATTATCTTCGTTGCCTTGTCACGGAGAAGTTTAGCAGCACCTGTAATCTCTGACGGGTCTTCGCCTTTCATCCTTAAGAGGGAAAGAAAAGCAGCAGTCTTCACAGGAGATATCTCTTCCTCCATAATCATCTTAAAAATACCATAACTTGTCTCTTCGTCCAGCGCCTTTCTTTCAAACAATATATCAAATATATCTTTTATATCAACTTTTTCCATATTAGGTATATTATCATAAAAAATATCTATATTGAAAGTATTCCCTGCTCTTTTATACTTTTTTCACATTCTTCAAGAATAGCAATAACTCTTCTTGACTGCTCTGGTTTTACTATCAGTTCTTCTCCCATAAGAATATGGTCTGCTATGTTTCTATAATACTGCCACCAGTTTCCGGTTGTCTGCTGCGGTACTTTTATAATTCCTTCCTGTTTTATACCTGATACATAACTTACAAGTTTTATCTCTTCCCAGTTTGTCTGCTCTATTGCTCCTTTTGTGCCTAAAATTCTCCATCTTGATTTGGGCAACGCACTTATCTGAGATAGAACAAAGTCAGCTGATACTCCATTTTCAAACTTCATATATATCTCTCCATAATCCTCATTGGTCACAGAATTCCATACAAGTTTTTTCAGTTCTCCTGTTATACTTAAAACCCTTGAATCTACAAGGTTTAGTACCCAGTCAAGGAAATGAGCACCCCAGTCATAAAGTAATCCACCACTTATCTTTTTATCTGAACGCCAGGAAAATCCAGGATGGCTGTAAGAAGAAGCACCGCACTCTATATGGAATATATCTCCTATAAGTCCTTTGTTTATGATTTCCCTGATGAGTAGATAGTCAGGGTCCCATCTCCTGTTATGAAATACACTGAGCATCAATCCAGAAGAACGCGCCTTCTCAATCATCTCATCCGCTTCCTTTACAGTAATACAGAATGGCTTTTCTACAACCACATGTTTTCCTGCCTCAAGGCACTCCATTACAGCAGGCGCATGAAGATTATGAGGAAGTATTACCACAACGAGGTCAAGTTTATCCATCTTTAACAT
>JAOAIL010000008.1 GCA_026414725.1 bacterium | reverse complement strand
AGAGGGGTTCCCATTGCATTCATCCTTACAGGACTTATGAGTTTGGC
Source organism: bacterium (assembly GCA_026414725.1). Lineage (NCBI taxonomy): Bacteria > bacterium. The sequence continues at coordinate 60,496 of JAOAIL010000008.1, read as the reverse complement.
ATTCCTCGGCTTCAAAGGTCTATTTAAGTTATAAATTATCTTCCCATTATTTCCATTTTGTATTCTCGTTCTGAAGAAAAGAAAGTAGTAGGGCAAATTACAGAAAGAGGGGAATAGGGGTATAATTATAAATTATGGAGAGGTTTAAACTTGTAGCACCTTATAAGCCAGCAGGAGACCAGCCAAAGGCGATAGAGACACTTGTAAAAAACCTTGAAAAAGGGGAGAAAAAACAGGTTCTTCTCGGTGTCACTGGCAGTGGGAAGACATTTACAATGGCGAATGTTATTTCTGCAGTAAATCGCCCTACCCTCGTAATATCACACAATAAAACACTCGCAGCACAGTTATACAGTGAGTTCAGGGAGTTCTTCCCTGAAAACAAGGTCAGGTATTTTGTGAGTTATTATGACTACTACCAGCCAGAGGCATATATTCCTGCGACGGATACATATATTGAAAAGGATGCGGCAATAAATGAGGATATTGACCGATTGCGACTTGCTGCAACAAGTGCTCTTCTTTCAGCGAGAGATGTAATTATTGTAGCGAGTGTCTCCTGTATATATCCCATAGGAAGTCCTGAAGACCACAAAGCGATGATGTTGCATCTTACAAAGGGACAGATTATAGATAGGAAGTCCATATTAAAACGGCTTGTAGAAACCCAGTATGAAAGGAATGAATTTGACCTTACCAGAGGGAAATTCAGAGTAAGAGGAAATAATATTGAAATTATACCTTCTTATGAAGAAATTGGTATAAGGATAGGTATAATAGGAAATACTATTGTAAAAATTATCAGGTTTGACCCGTTGACAGGGAAGGAGGTTTCTGAAGAGGATGAGGTGTTTATATACCCTGCAAAACATTTTGTAACACCAGAGGATAAATTAAAGCGGGCGATTGAGACAATCAAGGAGGAACTTAAAGAGAGAGTAGAATTTTTCAAAAAGGTAAATAAACCACTGGAAGCAGAAAGGATAGAACGAAGGACACTCAATGATATTGAAATGCTGGAAGAATTAGGATACTGCCATGGGATTGAGAACTACAGCAGGCATCTCGCAGGACGGCTACCCGGAGAAAGACCTGAAGTTTTACTGGATTATTATCCTGACGACTACCTGATATTTATTGATGAATCCCATGTTACAATTCCACAAATTAGAGGAATGTTCCATGGGGACAGGTCAAGGAAAGAGACACTTGTAGAGTATGGGTTCCGTCTTCCATCAGCACTTGACAATAGACCTCTTATGTTCCACGAGTTTGAAAATCTTGTAAACCAGGTGATATATGTATCTGCAACACCAGGAGAATATGAATTGAAACATTGTGGTGTGAAGAGGATAGGTGAGCCATCTCCTCTTATTGCAGAACAAATTATAAGACCTACTGGATTGGTAGACCCACCCATAACTGTAGTTCCCACAGAGAACCAGATAAAGGACCTGATAGAAAGAATAAAAGGCAGGATAGCAAAGAAACAGAGGGTACTTGTAATTACAGTAAGTAAACATCTCGCAGAAGAGATTGCTGATTATCTTAAGGAGTTTGATATAAAAGTACATTACCTCCACTATGAGATAGACACACTGGAAAGGGTTGAGATTTTGAAAAGTTTAAGGGAAGCAAAGTTTGATGTACTTGTGGGTATAAACCTTTTAAGGGAAGGACTTGACCTTCCTGAGGTAAGTTTAGTGGCAATACTTGATGCAGATAAGGAGGGATTCTTAAGGTCATCAACTTCACTTATTCAGATATCAGGGAGAGCAGCAAGAAGTATTGATGGTGAGGTGGTGATGTATGCGGATAAATACACTAATGCAATGAAGGAAGCCATAGAGGAGACAGAGAGAAGAAGAAAGAAACAGATAGAGTATAACAAAATTCATAATATAACCCCAAAGTCAGTTGAAAAACCCATATATAAAAGTATTACTGAAATTATAGGAAGTAAGAAACGAATAGAGGAAAGAACATTTGAACAACAGGAAGAAGAGTTTTATGGAAAGGACCTGTTCCAGACAATAAAACGGCTTGAGAAAAAGATGATGGCTGCTGCGAAACGGCTTGACTTTGAAGAGGCAATATACTACCGTGAAAAAATGAAAAAATTGAAAGAAGAGAAGTAGTGTTACCCTTTCATATTCCTGTTTTATTCGTTCTTCCCACAGATAAGGAAGATACAATAAAATTATCTATTTCTAAATATCTGTATCATCTTCTTTGCTGTGTCTCTCGCAAGTGGTGTATCAGGCAGAACAAGGTCAGGTAACCGTGAAAAAGGTATCATCTCTGCAGTAAGAGGTCCTTTATAATTAATCTTCTTTAGTGCTTTTATCACTCCATCAAAGTTTACATCACCAGAAAGCAGGTCATCACCAAATCCATGCAGTCCACCCGCACAGTCATTTCTTTTAAAGTTTTTTATGTGTATGGCAACTATTCTTTTGTTCAGTATCTCAATCCAGTGTTCAGGAAAACCGTTTATAATGCAGTTTGCTATATCAAAATATACTCCCACGTATTTACTTTTGAACTGGTCAATAAATATCCTCATAGCAACAGGGTCCGCGAGAAAACCGTTCCATACATTTTCTATTCCTATAATAATCCCTGCTTTTTTTGCAAAAGGAATAAGTTCTTTAATTGAAGCGGTTGCCAGTTCCCATACCTTTGCATAAGGAATAACAGGTTTTTTATCATCCCATGGAACAAAAACAGCACCTGGAACAACGAGGCATATTTTAGCACCAACCCATGATGCAACCTGAATATATTCTTTTGTGAAGGCAATTGCCTTTTTTCTTATGGAGTTTGATGGAGAAGCGAGTGAGAGGTCCCAGTATACTCCTGTAGCACAGGTATCTATCTTCACTCCTGTGGAATCAGCAAATTTTTTAATTTCTTTACATCTATCTCTGGTTATTCCTGAAGAAAATTCTCCTGAACCAAATGTGAGTTCAATACCATCAAGGCACATCTCCTTTACTTCTTTTATTGCATCTTCTATAGGAGTTTTTCCTTCAAAGCCACCGAGTGTCCAGTAATTAATCTGAAGTATGTTTTTCATACATTCCTCCTTTTTATGTTATCCACCTTATCCTGACCCTCTTTTATCAAAGGGCGAGTGAATAGAATATATCATATAACTGATAGAATTTTCTCTTCAAGAATATGTTCAGGCATTGTACCTATAAAGGTTCCTGCAACATTACCATCTTTAAAAACAATAAGTGTTGGAATTGACATTATATTGAACTTTGATGGTACAGAAGGACTTTCATCAACATTAAGTTTACCAAAAACAACTTTCCCCTTAAGTTTCTTTGCAAGATTTTCTATTGCAGGGGCTATCATTTTACAGGGCATACACCATGATGCCCAGAAGTCCACTACGATTACATTATACTTTTTTATTGCTTCTTCAAAATTTTCATCTGTAAGGTGTAGCGGATAATCAGGATTTTCAACCAGTTCTTTATTTTCTTCCATTTTTACTCCTTCCACTCTACCCTATCTCTCTTGAAAGGAAAGATATTGGAGAGTTTAAATTTTAAAAGGTTTGGATAGTACAGCATAAAGTGGTTCAGGGTATCTTATGTTATATATCACCTTTGCTTTTATAACATCCAGACCTCCATCAATATCAATAAATTTCTGTTCTATGTGTCCAATAATACATTTTGCAATGATAAAATTATAATATCCTATCTCTATTCTCTTTTCAAATATACATTCAAGGTTTGCCACGCATTCTTTTACTATAGGAGTTTTTACTTTCTTTGATGGTAAGGTAGTAAGTCCTGCAATTTCAATCTCACTTTTAGAAGTAGGTATTTCTTCAGCACATATTTCAGAAGCGGAAGCAATGTTTCTTGTGAGAACATTTACAGTAAATTCTCCTGTCCTTTTTATATTTTTACAGGTATGGCTTGTCTTCCATATAGAAATGCCTATACGGTCAGAAGAAAGGTTTGTATATGCCCCAAAAGTGCCAGCATTAACAGTGCCATCAGGGTGAAGTGTGACAATAAGAATAACTGGTTTTGTTCTTATAAGTTTTGTAAGTTCTTTATATATAAGTTTCTTTGCCATTATATACTCGTTTTTATAACTCTTGTTTCAGTTATTATAATATCCACCTTCTGGTCCCATATATCTACAGGGAGTTTTTTATCCAGAACTTGAAAATCAAAGGCAAGTGAAACCTTCAGCATATCTCTGTTAGCAATTTTAAGAAATTTATCAAAAAAACCTTTCCCCATTCCTATTCTACTGCCATATATATCAAAAGCAACACCAGGAATAATAGCAACCTGTATAGATTCAGGAGGGAATGGATTTTTTTTAAACGGCTGGGGAATTTTTTTTGTCCTATCTATATCCTCTACTGAATATATCCTTGATGGTATAAATGTCTGGGCCTCCCACTCATTATAGGGAATACATACCACCTTATTTTTTTCAAGGGCGTCATTTATGATAATATCTGTCATTACTTCTTTATCAAAATAACAATAGACGAGGATAGATGAGGTGTTTTTATAAAAATCCTTCTCTATCAGTGTTTTCTGGACTTTTATACTTTTTTCTATCCATAAGTTTTCATCCAGATATTTTCTTCTCTCCAGTATTTCCCTTCTGATTTCGCTTTTCATAGTCATTTTTCAGTCGTTCTATATGCTTTAGAAAAAACTTTATTTTCTTTTCATATCCTGAATCTGAAGGAATGTAAAATATTTTATTCAAGGGCATATATATCTGCGGAACATAATGTTCTGGGAAATTATGAGGGTAAAGATATTTTTTCTGTCCTTTTTGGGTTAGATGTTCTGGTATATCCACTATCCTTTCTTTTTTAATCTCATCTATTGCATTTTCAATCGCCTTATAGGATGAATTACTTTTTGGTGCTGTAGAAAGATATATCGCTGTCTGAGCCAGTATAATCTTTGCTTCAGGCATTCCAACAACATCTACAGCATAGAAACAATTTGTAGCAATAGAGAGTGCCTGTGGTTCTGCATTACCTATATCTTCTGAAGCAAAGATAATCATTCTCCTCGCAATAAAACGTGGGTCTTCTCCACCGACTATCATCTTTGCGAGCCAGTAAAGTGAAGCATCAGGGTCAGAACCACGCATACTTTTAATAAAGGCAGAGATTGTCTCATAATGCTGGTCTTCGTCTCTATCGTAGGCAATGATTTTATTCTGAACAATTTCTTTTACTGAATCATATGTTATGTTTATCCCTTTTTCTGAAGGTACAGATAGTATGGATAATTCAAGTATATTCAGTGCTCTTCTCGCATCTCCTTCACTAACTTTTGCAATATAAGAGAGTGTCTCTTCAGTAATTACTATTTTTATATTTCCAAGTCCTCTTTCACTGTCTACAATTGCACGTTTTAATATTTTTTTTACCTCATCTTCTGAAAGAGGATTAAACTGGAATACCGTACTTCTTGATAGTAAAGGGGTATTTATGTAGTAATAAGGGTTGTGTGTTGTAGCACCTATAAGGATGATAGTCCCTTCTTCAACATCTTTCATCAGAGCATCCTGTTGGAGTTTATTGAAGTGTGCTATTTCATCAAGGAAAAGTATAGTTTTCTTCCCCGTTTCTTTTAGTCGCTGTTCAGCAACTGCTATAACCTCTCTTACATCTGCAACTGTAGAGGTTACTGCATTAAGATGATGGAAATAATTTTTTGTATGTCTTGCTATAATAGTAGCAAGAGCGGTTTTACCACAACCGGGTGGTCCATAAAAAATAAGAGAGGTTATTTTATCCTGTTCAATCATATTTCTGAGGGGTTTACCTTCTCTCATGATGTGTGTCTGACCTACAAAATCAGAAATGGATTGTGGTCTCATTCTGATTGCAAGTGGCTGGTTTTTAAAAGTATCTTTCTTTTCGGATGTTTCAAAAAGTTCTTTCATTTGTGCTAAATGTTTATACTTGTTCTACCCTTCTTTCTTCAAAGGAGAAGGAATCTTATATAGAAAGGTAGTGGGCGGTGCAGGACTTGAACCTGCGACCTCTCGCTTTGCTCTTCAGGAGGGGGTGCTTCCCCCTTCCTGATATAGTCCTCCCCCCAATACGGAATACACGAGGGAAAATACTTTTCCCTCTTACCCTTTGGAGGTCTCGGTTCAATCCTTTTTCAACGAAGAACTATAGTGGGCGGTGCAGGACTTGAACCTGCGACCTCTACGATGTCAACGTAGCACTCTATCCAGCTGAGCTAACCGCCCTGTAAATAAATTGTATCATTTTTTTATTACAGATGTAAATAACCCTGCATTTCTCAAAAGTAATCTCTCTGGCAATGGATTGTTTCCTTATGACAAAGTAAGTATGCAGTTGTAAAAGGATAGTACTGCTATGATTCTTCCAGCAAATTCAAGAAATCAGAAGGATATTAAAACACAGTGAAACCAGACAGCATTAAATCTTTTTCTATCTCTTGAGGAACTGGGGACGTAGGTAGTGATATATGATATAGGGTATTTAATACAACTTATAACCATTAAATCTGTTCAGGATTGACTTCTACTGTTGCATCTAATTCAGAGACCAACTTTTTTATCTCTTCTCTATCAAAGTTATCTCTGAATCTTAAAAGATATTTCCAGATACCCTTTCCTTTTTTTACGGGTGGGAAAGAAGGGCCAGAATAAAATAGTTCATATCCTTTTTCCTTTATATACTCCTCCACCAACCTTTTCTTGCGTTCAAAAACATCTTTTCTGGTACCTTTTATCTCTATTTTTATCATCTCTGAAAATGGCGGATAAAGAAGTTGTTTTCTTACAGATATTTCTTTACTGTAAAATATTTCCGGGTTATTCTCAACCAGAGCTCTGTATATTTCAAGGTTTGGGCTTCTTGTCTGTATAAGAATTTTACATTCAGGATTATCTATAAGCCCTTTTATCTCATTGATAGTAATTAAAAACTTCTCTTCGCTGTTATAGTCAGGGGTATTAAGGAAACTCTCTCCATTTATTATAATTACAAGAGAAAATCTATATCTCATAAAAATTTTCTTAATGGCAATTGTACCAATAACAATATCAGAGTCCTCATAGGTATTCATTCCACTTGTAAATTTTGTAATTTTAAAATCAGGATAAAATGTTTTTAATACCCTGAATATCTTTTCAATACCATATACCCTTTCCTCCACTCTTTTACTTTTACAGGCAGGGCACTTTTTTTCAAAAGGTATGGTTGTTTTACAGAATCTGCACAGTAGATTTTTCCCGTCTTCTGATAGAACCGTAGGATAACTACAGGTATCACATGGAAACTTATATTCACATTTTTCACATCTCAGTATTCTGGAAGTACCTTTACTGTTATGTATAACAGCAACCTTTCCTTTTTTAAGTAGTGTCTCCTCTAAGATTGAAACTGTATCTGTTGCAAAAAATGAAATGTCTTTATCAACTGTTTTTCTGCTTATAAATACAGTATATATAGACGGTAATTTCTCTTTATTATGGACCTCACTTGAATAGTTATGTTTATGGATATCAAGATATTCTCTTATAGAGAGGGCTGTTTCTCCTATAATAAAAGGTATTCGGTAAAACTTGCATCTGAACTCCGCAACTTCAAAAGTGTTGTATTTAGGGGTTTGTTGTTCATTATAAGCATGGTCATTTCCCCTGTCTATTATGATTGTTTTTATATCTGCCACAGGAGAAAATACAGCAATCCTTGTTCCGATAACAATGAGATTCTTTTCTGTTAACATTTTCAGCCATATGGCTATCTTTGCATCCTTTTTCAATTCAGAATGGAATAAAACTACTCTGTTTCTGTATGTGTTAAAGATTTCCCTGTAATATTCTTCAGCGAGAGATACTTCAGGGAATAACAGGAGTATTGAACCATTCTGTACTGATTGGATAATCTTTATATATATTTCTTTCCTCTTTACATCTTTCGGGAAGAGAAGATATTTCTTGCTATAACTCTGACAGATAGAGTCCTCTTTATTAGTTAATGATATGATGGAATGTTTATATTTCAGTGGAAGGCCTCCTATCATAGCAAAGAGTGTCTGTCCTAAAGAGGAAAAGTATTTCTTTGAGATAAAATCAGATAGAGTGAAAAGGGCATCATTCAAAAGAGGAAGAGTATCATACACAGAAAGAATATTTTTATAGGTGTTTATATCTGCATCTGTAATATCTTTGACAGAAATAACCAGCCCTACTTTTTTTTGTTTCCCAAAGGGAGCACAAACCCGTACACCTCTGCATATATTTTCTGAAAATTTGCCTGCAAGATAAGAAAATGGTTTATCAACAGGAATATCAAAAACCACTTCAACTATTTTCATCTATTCCTGCCTTTAAGAGTTTTATGTACTGTGGCGTGGTTCCGCAACATCCACCTATAAATCTTACCCCGTCTTCTACCATCTGGAGACAATTGCTGACAAACTCTTCAACACATTCAGGATAGATAACTTTCTCCTTATCAAGATATGGTTGTCCTGCGTTGGGTTTTATCCATAGAGGGATATCTGTGATATCTTTTAATTTTTTAACTACTTTTACCATCTCTTTACTTGAAATTCCACAATTTATTCCAAGAACTCCAATTTTTTCTCTTTCAGCAAATTTCACTATGTCTTCCAGTCCCTGTCCCATAAGTGTTTTAGGATTATCTCCTGATGTTAAGGTTATAGAAGGAAGCACAAAACAATTAAGATTTTCTCTAATAGAACTGAAAGCAACTTTTAATTCTTCAAGGTCCTGGAATGTCTCAAGGAGGATAAAATCCACACCTGCTTCAGTTAATATCGTTGCCTGCTGTACAAAGACATCACGCGCTTCTTCAGTTATAAGATTTCCGTAGGGTTCAAGGAGTTCTCCCGTTGGTCCTATATCTCCAGCGATGATAGTATCTTTTCCTTGTTTTGCGTCAACAGCAATTTCTACTGCCCTTGAATTTATATCCGTTATCTTTCCATACATACCCTTTTTGCTAAGTCGCAATCCATTAGCACCAAAAGTATTTGTAAGTATAATCTGTGCCCCTGCTTCAATATACTCTATATGGATTTTTCTTATAAGGTCAGGGTTTTCAATAACGGCGAGTTCTGGGGTTTTTCCTTTGTATCCGAGGATTTCAAGATAAGTTCCCATACTTCCATCTGTTATCACAACTCTTCTTTGCTTTGTTAACTCTTCTATGTTCATTTTTTATTCCTTTCAGAAACAAGTCCATTGATAAAGCAATAACAGGTATTTCCCACTGTATTTACATTATAACCTCCTTCAAGCAAAATAAAAATATTTTCTGTTATTAGAGATATTTTTTTTGCCATTTCGTAATAGTGTTTATCTTCAAGAGGCATATTTAGTAATGGGTCTGAATGGTGAGCATCCAGACCGAGAGATATACCTAACAGGTCAGGAGAAAACTTTTTAATTATATCCACTGCCTTTTCAAATTTCTGAAGATAATTTTCTGGTGTGCTATCTGGAAATATCGGGAAATTATAACAATTACTAAAAGAGGATATACCTGTGCCAGGGAATGCAGGGTATTGATGTAAAGAGATATATATTATATTTTCTTCTCCTTTCAATATCTCTTCTGTCCCGTTACCATGGTGCCCATCTATATCTACTACAGCAATTTTTAATCTATGTTCTTTTAGTGTTTTTTTTACTGCAACTGCCATATTATTGAAATAGCAGAAACCCCCTAACCTATTTCTACCTGCATGATGTCCAGGTGGTCTGGCAAGTGAGAATGCAATATCTCCATTAATAGCAATAGAAGCAGCATTAATTGCAGAACCACAGGATAATGTGGCATAGTAGTAGATATTATGGATATTTGGAGTATCAGAGTCATAAAAGAGGTTTTCCTTTACTTTTTTTACTAACTCTTCTGTATGTGCTAGTAATATATCTTCTTCAGTACATGGATTAGGGGAAATAAAATCTCCTATCTCTTTTTTTTGTAAAAAATCCTTTATTACCTTTACTCTTTCAGGAGATTCAGGATGTCCTGGTTCACGATATCCAAGAAACTCCTCAGAATATAAAATCTTCATATAGAATAACTTAAAAGTAGAATATTAATAAGATATTTTCTTTTTATCTTCCATAAGTTTTATCTATCAAGGAAATAAAGTAATTCTCTCATATCAATAAATCGTTCTTTAGGTTCGGATTTTGTAGATATATCAATAACATATTTTATATTCTCCGGTATTTCAAATCCAAGTTCAGAATATACCCTCTGAATTGTTTTACCAAAAGAGTAGATATCAGACCTTATATCTACAGGTAGTCCTTTCATCCTTTCAGGAGCGATATAACCTTCAGTTCCTCCCCCAGGACTGTTCTCCTGTTTTAAATGATGCAGGAAAAACAATTTTTTTGTTGCTAATCCAAAATCAGTCATTTTGATTTTATCCATTGAGTAGGAAAGAAGTATATTTGATGGATTAACATCCTTATGGATAATACCATTCCTATGTATATATTCAAGTCCATATCCTGCTTTTTTTATTATTTCTACTATATTTTCGTGATTAAAAAGTTCAGGTTTTGTTCTGATTGCTTTTAAAAGGTCTGTATCTAGAAATTCCATAAAACTGAAGTAGTTGCCCTCCTGTTTTCTTATCCCAAATACCTTAACTATATTTGGATGTTCAAGCATAGTAGCCATTTTTACTTCTTTTACGAATCTTCTTATTTGCCATCTGTCCAGTCGTCTCGGATGTAATACCTTAATTGCTATTATTGAGTAAAATTGTGGAATAGGCTCTATACTTCTTGCTTTATAGACAGTTGCAAATCCACCGGAGCCAACCATCTCTTCTAATATATAACCATCAATGATATATCCAGGTCTTACCCTGATTTCCATCTCCTGCACCTTTTTTTATAAATTATTATTTTACCATTAATTGATTTTTAAATCCATACCTTCTCTCTCTTGCACTTTTTTTATTAAAGAGGTATAATTTTTTTGTGGAGATAAGGTTAGAGGAAGTAAAAAATGCTTTTCTCTATATAGATAACTCCATCATTGAAGGGAAAATTGCAGATATAGACCTTCCCAAAAGAAAGATTATTTTTGAATTTAATCCGGACTCTCCTTTAATAACTGCAGAGATGGGAAAGCGGGGAGAGATATTCTTTGAATATAAAGGTAGTAAATACTTCATAGCAGGGAAGACATTTTTTCAGCCACCTTCAAGGGCGATGGTGACAGCAGAGACAAATATTGAAGTAGAGAGAAGAAGAGAACTAAGGTTTGAAACACCTGCTTTACCCGCAACTATTTTTTACACAGCAGGGATGTTTAGGAAAAGGCATATTATAAAAGGTACTATATTGAATATAAGTACAAAGGGAGCAAGGATAGAAACATCTGAGCAACTTGAACAGGATATTTCCTATGATGTAGAGACCAGTTTCCCTTATCGCCATTCCAAACTTGATTTTAAAGCATCCTTTATCATAAAGAATACAGGGAAATATAGAAATCTTTATATATATGGTATTCAATTTACTAATATGGATATTGTCTCTGAAAGCAATCTTAAAAGGTATCTATTCGGTTCAAAGCAATAGTTTACCATAGAAGTATTTCTAACCCCTCTATACCGTAATTAAATAGAGAGAATTCTTCTTTTATTACTTTCTCTTCTGTAAAGGCATTATTTCCACACCAGAGATTATCATCTCCATCTTTTTCATGTAGTGGTCCCCATGTATTCTGAAGAGAAGATATAAGTTCAACAGCAATAGTATTATTCCCATCCCTTACAAATTTTGTGATGTCAAGTATATATGGTTGCCACAAAATCTTTCCTGCTCCTTTCCCATTTACATTTACTTTAAATAGAATACCTGATGGATTAGAAAGTTTTACAAAAACCTGTTTTTTTCTTCTACGTATATTGAACGTTGCCTTATAGAGCATTCTTCCGCTGTAAAAAGGATAGCCCTGATGTACCCATGAACCCATCTCCAATACCTTTGGTTCTTCTGTTAATTTCCCTCTATAAGGGTCTATAAGTTTTACTCCAAAATCGCCTACAATATATGCGGGTTCTATCTCTGTAAGAAAATCATATTTTACTTTAAAGTCAATAATGTTCTCTCCTCTACTGACATACTCTGTTATCTTTATTTTTTTGAAACTTCTGTCCCAGTGCCATTCCAAATGTTTCTCATCTACTGGAATTTCCTTGCCATTAATATATACCTTCCCTTTCTGCATATCTTCTATAACAAGCGAACTTTTGGGTTTCTCTATTTCACTTATAAACCTGTACCTTAAAATAATCTCTCCACCTTTGCCTTCAAATATCCCTTTTTTTATCGCTACCCATGGTTGCCAGTATAACGCCTCTTCTACTCCAAAATATCTTGCTATTTCTTTCCTTACTCGCCAGTCCGGCTTTTCTTCTTCAAAGTGCTTCCCATCAAATGAAAAACTCATCCTGTCAAGCACAAGTACATTTTCATCTTGCCGTTCGAATTCAAATGGAGAAGGTAGTTTTATAATATCTGCATTTTCTAAATTCTGCATTTTTTTCTCTTTAGATGTATTTCTATAATCTGGGGAAAGTAAAAGCAATATAGACCCTGCAGGAGCCAGTGTAAATTTATATACAATACTATCGCCATCTTCCTTTATATCTGCTATATACATCTTCCCCGTCGTTGGTTCCAGTTTCAATAGTTTTCTATTACCTGCATTTTCTATGGTAAGTATATAGTGTCTTTCATCTTCCCTATCAGAATTTACTATAAAAAATATCTCTTCTTTTCCATCTATTCTGTGTTGAATGTATGTTTTTGTATAGTATCTACCATCAAGAGGTCTTAATGTATAGTTTGAGGGATGTAATGCTGTAATAATATTCTGGATTGATTCTATAGAGTTGGGTAAACAATAAACATTTTTGTTTTTAAGGATTTTATGCCACTTCTCTTTGTTATCTTTTCCTTCTATCTCTTCTGGTGGCTTACCGAGAATAATTAATATACCGCCATTTTTAGCAAATTGCTCCAGAAGAGATACAGTTTTTTCTCTCCATGTATAAGAAGGAGGGATTATTACTATTTTATAAGATATCTTTCCTATAATAAACTCCTTACCTTTAACTTTTCCCATATCTTCTATGAAGTTCTCATCACCGAGGTCACAGTCATATCCAGTATTTAAAATCGCTTCCAGTGCTTTTCTCATTTCACCATCTAATTCATCCGCTTCTTTTATATCATCTACTGGAATATCATCTCCTGCCTTCTTGGATATTACTCCAACTCTACTTCTGGATATTGCACTCTCTATGGAATGAAGAAGTAGTATCTTTACATCTGGTCTGCCTGAAGTAAGTGCAACTGCTATACGGGTAAAATAATCATTCAACACAGGAAGTTCCTTCCAGTAGGTCTGTTGATAGTTCCAGACAGGGGGATAGTCACGTTTTCTCTTACCTTTACCTGAATACCAACTAAGATGGGGACAGAAAAAGGTAACTCCTAATACGAGGTCAAAATCGCCCAGCCACTTAAAATCCTGAAATGTGTTGGTATGCCTGCTTACGCCAAATATCTCTGAAAGTACATACCTCCTTCCTGTCTGTCTGGCAGATGAAGAGACCTGTTTGATGGTAAAAAGCATAGGGATGTTTTTATCTATTTGCCTGCATAAGTGGTCTATACCTGGAATATGCTGGTATTTATAGTGTAACATTACACTACCATAACTACTTTCCATCTGTTGGGCAAAAGTATCTTCCATTAGATAATGTCCTGTATAGGCAATATTATGTCTATCACACCACTGATAAATTTGCTTGCTGTATGCTTCTATAAACTGTCGGTGCAATGTTCTGTAGATAAGTAATCGTATATAATAGGATTCTTCTCCATCAAAATATAGATATGGAAGGTCATTCCAGAAATCCCTATCTGTCCATTTTCTATATATTTCCGGTATCCCTTCATACCAGGGAAGTCCAGGAGATTTCGCTGCTCTTATATGAGGTTCATCTGTAAATATACCAGGTATCCTTTTACCAAACTCTTTACCTAATTTTTTATAATACTTCTCATAGGTCAGTTCTATAAATTTTTTCATCGCTTCAGGATGAAGTAGATTGGCGTATGACTCTCCGCTCCACCAAGATGTTCTCTTTGCATATCCTTTCACCATAACAAGTCGTTCACCACTTATTTTTTCAATATCCTCAATTGATATGGGTTCAAAATCTTTAAGTAGAAGACCGTTTCTATTGACTATTCTGTAGGCATATCGTATAGTTTCTTCTTCCCTTAATGGAGGTAATATCTCCCCTTCCTGTAATAGTACAGCACATAGATATGTTGATCTGTATTCATCTTTCATTCCTGCAATCTGACCACCTGCATTTCCACTTGGCCAGAGATCCTCATCATATAACCAGAGATATCCATTTTTCTTTCTTGCTACCTCAAGTGCAGATTCTATTGATTCAAACCATTCTTTACTCATATATTCCGTAATAAGACCTGGTCTGGAATGAAAAAAAACACCACTAAGTCCAACACTTAAAATATCTTCCATTTGCCTCGCTGTCTCTTTCGGTGTAATTTTGTCGTTTATCGCCCAGAAAGGTGCTGGTCTCATTATTACAGGTGGTTTTTGAAATTTTCTCCTATCCATATTTCCTTTTTCTCCTTTTTGGATGTTATTATACAATTAAAATTGACTTGTATCTACTATAGAAATATAATTTTACTATGAAAGTTTTTTATATTCTACTTATTATTTTTATAAGCGCTTTAATAGGAACTGCATTGGGGGAACTCCTCCTCTTGATTGTTCCGAATGGGACAGTTATATATGAAATCATATCAACCTCTATAAAACCATGCTGGTGTCTTGAAAATCTTGATTTGATAGTTCTATCTTTAAAATGTAGTATATCTTTTAATTTTAATGTGGTCACCCTTTTCGGTATAATGATAGGTGCTATATTTTCTCTAAGAAAAGTATAATCAATCTCTTTCTTTTTCCACTACAGGATGTTCCTGCCCTTCTATTATTCGTTCCATAAGTTCCTGTATCTGTCTATCACTCTCATCTACATAATTTTCTCTATGGGTTTTGAATTTCTCAATAAGTTGAGATGTGTAAAGACCACCCAAGAAGTGAGGAAGTATTACATAATCAGCACCATTCTCATAGAGAATCAAAGCATCAGAAATCTGTCTGGCAGTGAGAATAACTACTGCTTTTTTATTTTTCTCTCTTATAAATTTTACAAGCAATAGGTTTGTAGATAAGTCAGGTGCTGTTGATACAACCATATATGCTCTGTTAATTTTTAATATCTCCAGTAATTCAATATCTTCAGCGTCTCCATATACACAGTTTATCTTTCTATGTTTTAGTATCTTAATAATTTCAGGGTTAAAGTCAATAACAAGAACGTCAGAATATAACTTCTGTAAGCTTTTCAGAATATCAAAACCAGTTCTATTATAACCAATAAGGAAACATCCAAAACGTTTATTAATAATCTCCCTTTCTATAAGATTTTTTCTTTCAAAGATACCTAAATACTTTGAAAAGACAGAATAGATCTTGTCTGCATATATAATGAGGTACGTTGAAATACCTATTGTAATAACCCCTATAAGTGTAACGAGAGAAAGTATATCAGCGGAAATATGTCCTAACTTAACCCCCATTGCTGCTATAATGAGAGAAAACTCTGAAATCTGTGATAGTGTAGTGCCTGTCATAAAACCTGTCTTTTTGGTATATCCGGAAATTCCGGTAAAAAGCATAATTATAATGGGCTTTCCTATAAGAACAAAAATAGATAAAGGTAATGCATATAAAAGTAAATTTTCAATATCATGGAAGATTATATGATTTCCAAGAAATACAAAAAAGAAGATAACAAAAAAGTCTCTTAGAACTTTTAATTTAGAAGTAATAGCATAACTATATGGTGCTGTTGAAAGAAGAACCCCTGCAATTAACGCTCCCATCTCCATTGAAAATCCTGCATATCTAAAAAGAAAAGAAATCCCGAGGCCCCATACAATAACAAAAAGGAATAAGAATTCTTGTGAAGAAATAAGGAAATGAGTTATTTTAAAAAGGATGTATCGGGTAAAAAGAATTAGAATTCCAACGATTAAAATACCTTTAGTAATAACCAAAATAGCCTGTGATAACACTTCATTTTCAACGGATGAGAGGACAGTGAGGATGATTATAGCAACAAAGTCCTGTACAATTAGAATACCTGTAGATATTTTACCGTACAGTTTTTCTACATCCTCTTTATCAAAAAGTAATTTCATAGCAATAATAGTGGAAGAAAATGTCAGGCCTATTGTAATGTATAAAGAAGAAATTATGTCAAGACCAAACCATTTTGATATAAAAAAACCCAATAAGGAAGTTAAGAATATCTGTCCAAACCCAGTAGTTAAGGAGATTTTGCTATATTCTTTTATAATACTCGGAGAGAGATTAAGTCCAATGAGAAATAATAAAAATGATATTCCGAACTCAGAAAAGGTATTAATAAGTGTGGTATCCTGAATAAGATTGAGAAATGAAGGTCCTGCGAGGAGGCCTGAAATTATATAACCAATTATAAGTGGCTGTTTCAGTAATCTAATAATAAAGGACACCAGAAGAACTATAAGTATTAGAATACTAAACTGGGTAATCGGTACATTCTCCATTTCATAAATTCCCTATATATTTTAACTTTTATGGATGTAAAGGTAAAATATAATCTATAAATTTTAGAAATAATCAGGAGGTTGTATGTACAAAATATTTATTACTGCTTTAATGCTTACATCCAGTAATATCTTTATGACTTTTGCGTGGTATGCGCACCTTAAAAACTTAAATAGTAAGCCATGGATAGTAGCAGCACTTACCAGCTGGGGAATTGCCTTTTTTGAATATCTTATACAGGTTCCTGCTAACCGTATTGGCTATAATGTAATGAATCTCGGACAGTTAAAAATTCTTCAGGAGGCTATAACCTTATCTGTTTTTATACCTTTTTCTATAATTTATATGAAGGAGGGACTTAAGCAGGAGTATTATCTTGCATCTCTATTTATAATTGCAGCGGTAATATGTGTTTTTAAAGGGGCAATGGTAAAATAAAAGGCATCTCAATGAAAAGTATTTATATAAAAACATATGGTTGTCAGATGAATCTCTATGATTCAGAAAAGATAAAAGCGTTACTTATTAAAAATGGTTATGAGATAGTTGATAAACCTGAAGATGCAGATATTATTGCCGTTAATACCTGTTGTGTAAGGAAGCATGCAGAAAACAGAGCACTTTCTTTTCTATCTTCATATAAATATTTGAAAAAAAAAGGTAAAATATTCTGTATTTTAGGATGCATCTCCAGTTTATATAAGGAAGATATTTATAAAAAAAATGCTTTTATTAATGTTATCTGTAGTCCTGATAACTATAATCAACTTCCTGAGATATTAAAAATTTCTGATAAAGAAAAGATATGTATTACAGAAGAGAATAATAGCCCTTTTATTTCAGAATATATCCTTACTGATGGTAATGTTTCATCATTTATAACGGTAACAAAAGGGTGTGAAAATTTCTGTTCCTATTGTGTTGTACCTTTTACCAGGGGGAAACTGATAAGTAAACGGTCTGAAGATATTATCAAAGAGATTGGATATCTGGTTGAGAAAGGAGTAAGAGAAGTTATTTTACTGGGACAGAATGTTAATGAATATGGAAAGGATATTAATGAAAATTTCCCTTCTTTGCTTGATAAAATACACAGTATAAAAGAAATTGTTCGTATGGGGTTTATTACTTCACATCCAAAAGATATTCAGGATGCTCTTATATTTTCATTTAAAAATTTACCTAAACTGTATAAATACCTCCATCTACCTTTACAGTCCGGTTCTGACAGGATATTAAAATTGATGAATAGAAAATATACTCTTATGCAATATATGGAAATTATAGAAAAAGTCCGTAAGTCCACACCCGATATTACTATTACATCTGACATCATAGTTGGGTTTCCCTCAGAAACGGAAGACGATTTTAATGGTACAGTCCAGGCAATAAAACAGATAGAATTTGATGACCTTTTTGTCTTTAAATATTCTCCAAGACCACTCACATCAGCATCTCTAATGAAAGATGATGTACCTAAAGAAGAAAAGGAAAGAAGGCATAGAATTATTCTTGATATTCAGGAAGAGATTGCTATTAAAAGAAATAACAGATTTGTAGGAAGAACTGATGAGATTTTCATCCTGAAGGCAAACGATAAAAAAGGAGGCCATTCCTTTGGTAAAAGTTCTTCAAATAAAACAGTACTTTTCAAAGGAACTAATATAAAGGCAGGAACACTTCAAAGTATTACCTTTGTTTCTGCTGACCGACGTTATCTTTACGGATACTCTCCCTTTGAGAATAGAGAAGTATAAATATTGTAACTATCCCGAGTAAGATACATCCGATAATTCTATCATTCTGAATCATCTCTGGTATTACATATCCACTTTCAACTATTTCAAATTGTTCAGTATGTATATCCCGTTCTCCATAGTGGACAGGACAATGAAGATGATATGTGCCAGAAATTTCTATAGTATCTCCCACTATTCTATACCTACCTGTATATTTTATTTTTTCCTTATTAGAAGCATCTATAATAATCCCTATAAAGAAGTCCCCATCTTTTATGTTTATCCAGAATGCCTCACCTTCTTTCATTATATCCCCTATAACTTCACCTTTAACAGTAACAACCTTCCCATCATAAAATGAAGGATTTTCAAAAAGTGCCCTGACTGGAACAATCTTTTCTGACTTTTTTACATCAGATGAGGCAATGACAATCTCTAAAAAAATGACGGATATAACTATTAAGAAAAAATTTATTCTTTTCATATTCATTATCCACCTTTTATTCTGGACTTTTCAAAGATAACAGGAACCTGAATAACACAAATACAGATAGAAATTCTAAACGGCCTATCCACATCTGAATGATATATGTAATTTTTAATCCTGCAGGCATAAAAGGAGATGTAATTCCCATAGAAAGTCCAACATTAGCAGAGGCAGAAACAGATTCAAAAAGAGACGGAAGAAACGGATATCCGTAAACCACTCCTATTATCCCACCTATTAAGTAAAGGACGGTATATAAAATTATAATTATTGCTGCCATCTTTATATGGTTGTCTTCTATTGTAATATCTTTGATATGATGGAACCTTTCAACCACTACAGTTGCTCCAGGTGAAGTAAGAACGTTTATTTCTTTTTTTATACCTTTGAGAAGGATGCCTATCCTTAAAATTTTTATTCCTCCTGAGGTTGATGTAGAACTTCCACCCAATCCCATTGCTATAATAAGTCCAAGTATAGCAAGTGGAGGCCAGTATGAAAAATTATGTAAGGCTATATTTGAATATCCAACCCCTGTATGTGCAGAGATAAGTTGATAAAATCCTTCACGGAAGAATGATATAAAGTTAGGAAACGGGAAATGTATAATAAAACCACTGCATACAAGGAAAAAAGTTGTAAGGATGCTTATCATATAAAGTTTTAACTCATAATTCCTTAAAAGTTCCTTTGGTTTACCTGTCCATGCAGCATAGTGTACTCCAAAATTAACAGCACCCAGTAAACAGAACATTGCAGTAACCAGTTCAACAACAGGACTATGATAATAAAGGACATTTTGACTCTGTACAGCAAATCCTGCAGTGTCCCATCCAGCCATAAAAAGACAGATAGCATGAAAAAGTGCTCTTCCCGGAGAGATGTTTCTCAAGAGATTTATACTGAAAAGAATGCCTGTACCTATAACAAGATATGTTAAACTCACAAACCATATAAATCTTGCTGTCTGGATAATATTGGGCATTATCTTTTCTTCCCGTGCTTCTCCTACATATACTTTAAATACACTTCCCCCTCTAACAAAAAGTGTAAGGGCTACAAGAATAATGCCCTGTCCACCAATGAAACACATAAGATGCCTCCAGAAATTATAGGCGTAAGACATATGGTCAAGGTCATTTACAACAACAAGACCTGTGGTAGCAAAAGCACTCATTGCTTCAAAGGATGCATCCAGATAACTTATGTAATGTCCTGAAAGATATAGGGGAATAGCACCGATAAGCATTGCAATAATCCATGATAGAGCAACAACGCTCATACCCTGTCGCCAGTTAAGGTCTCTATCTTCATGGAACATTATAACAGGAATACTTCCAATTATAATTGAGATAAGTGCAGTAAAGAGAAAATTTATAGATGGTAACCATTCTTTGTTTATAACTCCAACAAAAAGAGGGATTAACATAATAACTCCAATCCCTTTTATAATCTTACCGAGGTAGTACAGAATAAGTCCTATGTCTTCTCTGGAAAAATAAGGTATCATGGTAAATTAAAAGTTAAATATACTTTTTGGCCTTCATTTTTTAATAAATACTGAGAGATAGAGTAAAAAACACAAGATTGCAGCAGCCGAAAAAGTAATAAGTGGATATATCAACTCTAATACAATTCCAACAATCCAACGCTCAATAATTTTTATATACTTTATTAATCTATCAATCATTGCTCACTCACTTCTCCAATCAGGGACTTAAATAAAAGTGATTCATGCTCTACTTTCGTAATAGCAATTATTTCATCTTTTTCTCTCAAAATAGAATTCATCTTAGGTATCATTATCTCACCATTTCTTATAATTGCTACAAGAACAGAATCCTCTGGTAATTCAATTTCGTTTAAAGTCCGATTTATTACAGGAGAGGTTTCAGGAAGGTCAACCCTTATTATTGAAAGATTTCCACGTTTGAATGTAAAAAGGGTTATGAAGTCCTCCCAGCTTACCTCGTCTTCTATTACTTTGGCTATTATTGCTGTACTACCTATTGCTATATCAACCCCTAATTGATAGAATATCTTCTCGTTCTTAGGGTCATTTACCTTTGCAACAGTCCTTTTTACATGAAATATATCCTTTGCAATCTGACATACAACAAGATTATCTACATCACTTCCTGTAACAGCAGCTACAACATCTGCTTTTGTAATACCTGCCTGTTTAAGAAGGTTTATATCACATCCATCACCCTGTATAACGAGAATATTCATTTTGCCTGCCAGTCGCTTTCCTGTTTCAGGGTCTTTTTCTATGAGTGTGACATAATTACTTCCACTCAATCTCTCAGCGAGGTTGCATCCGACATTTCCACCACCAACTATTATGATATTCATTGAAGTTTAAGTAACCTCCTTATTCTCTTTAATGCAGATAATCTGACAATACCGAGTATAAAGTCATTATCTTCAACAATTGTTCTTTCGTCAGGAATAATTGGTTCATCCCCTCTTATTAATGCAATTACCTTAAAGTCCCCTGAAATATTCAAATCATTAATATTTTTCCCTGTATATCTCCCAGTATTTTGGATTTCCAGAACATTTATTTTCTCACTCTCAAATAGATAACTGGTAAAATTTTTTCCTAAAAGTTTTTCTCGTAGAAAAGAAGCAAATATAGCTGTACTATTGACAGGGTCAACACCGAGATTTCTATATATCTCAGATTTACCTATATCTGAAACACGTGCAACAACTTTTGGCACATTGAATATTTTTTTTGCAATCTGTGCGACAACGATATTGGTATTATCGTTACTTGTGGTTACTACAAGGGCGTCTGCTTTTTCTATACCTGCTTCTCTTAAAACATCAGGGTCAAGTCCATCACCTGTAATATAGAGACCATTAAAACTATCCCCTAATTTAGAGAATGCCTTATCCTCTCTATCTACGATAACAACATTATGCTCATCCTGTAATAGATTTGCCAGATAAGAACCTATTTTTCCACAACCAATAATTATAATGTACATTTTATTAAATGTGAAAACATACCTTTATATTATACTATTTTATTCTACAACTTTCCATGATGTTTTACCACCGGGATAAAGCAAAAAGACCTCTCCTTTTAGATTTTCCTTTCTTATGATGGTTTTTACATCTGAAATTACTTTTTGTGTCTTTTCACTTTCAGTGAAGAACACAATAGAAGGTCCAGCACCACTCAAGCAACCTCCGAGGACAGATAGAGGTTTTTTGTCCACTAAAAATGTTTTTAGATGCGGAATAACTTTTACTCTGTATGGTTGGTGTAATTTATCGTCAAGACCAAGTTTCAACAGGTCCAATTTTTTTAAGAAAAAAGCAGCACATAGGAATGCCATACTGGAGAGATTATAAACTATGTCAGAAACAGAGATACTTTGAGGAAGAACTTCTCTGGCAATCTTTGTAGAAAGTCCTTTTGCTGGGATAAATGCAATAACTCTGAGATTGTCAGGTGGTTTAACGGAGATGACTTTCAGAGTATCAACTTTACCAATGGCAAATCCACCATAAAGAGAAGCAGCAATATTATCAATATGTCCTTCAATGGGAAGTGCAATTTTAAGGATATCTTCTTTTTTAATTTTCTGCTCTATAAATAAAAATGCTGAGATAATGCCTGCAATAATTAAAGTTGCACTACTTCCAAATCCTCTTTTGAAAGGTATATTATTTTCCATGTTTACTTTTACAGGGAATACGTCTTTACCATTAGTTTTCAATGTAGAATTAAATGCTTTCAGAAATAATAAAAGTATCTTTTTAGAGGATACATCTTCAAATGATTTTGAAAATTCCATTTCTGTTTTTTTTGCTCTTTCTACAATGAACCCATTATACAGTTTCAAACTTAAACCAGCGCAGTCAAAACCACTACCCATATTACCTATACTTGCAGGGACTTTTACATATATCTTTTTTATCATTTCATCCCCTCTTTTAAAAAGTAGTTTATGAGAGAATCTCCTTTACATAAACCATATATTCCATAAGAGCAGGATATTTCATCAAATGTTTCTACTTCATCAGGAGGCAATAGTGGATTATATATCAGGAAAGGTACCGGTTCAGAAGAGTGTGCCCCTGTTTCTACAGGAGTATAATGGTCTGGAAGGATTGCAATCACAGTATTCTCCATATCTATATGTGGAAGTATATTCCCTACAAGTCGTCTGTCAAAATCCTCAATACATCTAATTTTAAGTTCTATATTACCTTCATGGCTTGCTTCATCTATTGCTTCTACATGCACATAAACAAGGTCATGACTTCTCATAGCATCCACACAGGCATCTGCTTTGCCTTCATAGTTGGTATTCCAGAGCCCTGTTGCCCCTTTCACATTTATAACATCAAAACCACAGTATATCCCAATCCCCTTTATAAGGTCCACAGCAGATATTACTGCACCTTTTATTCCAAACCTTTCATAGAATTTATCCATAACCGGCTTTCTACCAGGGGACCAGGGCCAAAGCATATTTGCTGGGTCTTTCCCCTGTCTTTTTCTCTGAAGATTAACAGGGTGTTTGTCAAGTATATCATAGGACTCCTCTATTATCCTGTTTAAAATCTCTGCAGTTCTGACTGCTTCTTTACTTTTAGGTTTAACTAGCAGTTGTTTATATGGAGTGCTTGTATAGTCATGTGGTGGAAAACACTCAACATCAGAAGAATATCCGCCTTTCAATACAAGTATATGCCTGTAACTTACTCCAGGATAAAAAATAATCTCATTACTACCTAATCTTTTATTTGCCTCTTCTATTAAAATTTTTGCTTCATCAGAAGATATATGTCCTGCTGAGTGGTTTTTAATTCTTCTGTCTTCTGTTATGGTGATAGTATTACACCTTAAAACCACATCTATCTTATCAAGATTAATACCCATTGCACCTGCTTCAAGTACTCCTCTACCATGAAAATATTTCAGAGGGTCGTATCCAAGAATTGAAAGATTTGCAACCCCGGAACAGGTAGAAAAATTTTCAGGGATTGTTTTGAAAAGTCCACACCTTCCTTTCTTTGTGAGATAATCAATATGGGGCTTTTTAGCAATCTGAAGAGGTGTTTTCCCACCCAGTTCCTTCAGTGGTCTATCCCCTGCTCCGTCCATTATTAAAATCACATATTTCATTTTAAATCTAAAAGATATTCTTTAAATCTTTCATAACTGTTTTCAATTATTACAAACTCTTCTTTTCTACTGTCAAGGTCTTTAAGAGAAGCGGGAACAGGTGGGTCTATCCCCAGTAATGACTTTATCTTTTCAGGAAATTTGGCAGGGTCTGCTGTTTCAAGAGATATTATAGGATAGGATTCACCTGATTTCTCTGCTGCTTTTATACCAACCGCACCATGTGGCTCTACTAAAACATGGTATTTCCTATAAAACCTCACTATTACATCATCAACCTCTTCTTCCCTTATAGAGAAAGAAACAAAATCTTTTCTCATACTTTCCATATCAGGGGAAACCTTTAAAACTCCTCTTCTTATCACCTTCCCATTATTATCTCTCTCATCCATAAGCCACCCACCATAAAGGTCAATAAGTCGTGCGAGATTACTGGGATGTCCAACATTCATTGCATTTGAACTGCATTCTCTTGATGGTACAACTGGTTGATACTCACCTGTCTGTAGAAATTTAGGGAACTCATCGTTTTCATTTACTGCAACAACAAATTTTCTTACAGGAAGTCCCATCATTTTTGCAAATACACCTCCCATAAGATTACCAAAATTCCCAGATGGAACTGAAAATACAATATATTCGGTATTCAATCTTGAATATGCATAGAAATAGTAAACAATCTGCGGTAGTAATCTTCCAAAGTTTATAGAATTTGCTGATGTAAGTGAAAGATGCTTAAATGCGCTATCATTAAAAGCCCTTTTTACTATTGCCTGACAGTCATCAAATTTTCCTTCTAATGCAATCGCTAATATATTACTTCCTAATGTCGTCATCTGTCTTCTCTGTCTTTCAGTGACTTCTTTGTAAGGAAAGAGTACAACAACATTCAAATTTTCAAGGTTATAAAAGGCGTTTGCGACTGCACCTCCTGTATCACCTGATGTGGCTACAAGTACTGTAATTTTTCTTTTTTCTTCCTTTGCAAAATACTCCATTATTCTTGCAAGCATCCTCGCTGCGAAGTCCTTGAAAGAAGCAGTAGGTCCTTTTGTAAGCCAGAGAATATAAAATCCGTTGTATATTTCCTGTAATGGAACTTCAAAGTTGTATGCGGTAGATACCATATGTTTAAGTTCTAAAGAAGAGATTTCTTCTCCTGTAAATCTGTGGATAATATTAAACGCAATCTCATCATAGGACTTGTCTTTAAATAAATCTATCTCATCCCTGCTTATGGTAGGGATTGAAGTTGGCATATATAATCCATAGTCCTCTGGTTGCCCCTTGAATACCACTTCTTTCAGCCCAACTACAGACGCTTCCCTGTTTGTGCTTCTGAATAGTATACCCATTTTTGTTCCTTTCATTTCTTTATATTATAATATCTTTGCTGGTTTTTGTTAAAAATTTGAAGAAGGAGTTCTTATGGCAAAGAAAACAGTTCTACAGGTAGGGGTAGGCGGTTTTGGAAAAAGCTGGGTAGAGATAATAAAAGATTCTCCTGAGTGGGAGCTTTTAGGGATTGTAGATATAAACAGGGAAAATCTTATATCAACAGCACAGCAATTTAATATACCAGAAGAGCAATGTTTCACATCACTTGAAGAAGCCATAAAACAAACTTCACCTGATGCCCTACTGAATGTAACTCCACCACATATACACAAACAGACCTCTTTGTTGGCCTTTGACTATGGCGTGGATGTTCTCGTAGAAAAGCCATTATCAGATAATATGGAAGATGCTTATGCGATTGTTTCTTATGCAGAAAAGAAAGGTAGAAAGATTATGGTGAGTCAGAACTACAGATATAGAAGTCAGCCAAGAACTATAAGGAAACTTATTAAAGAAAGAATCATCGGTAAAATAGGTTATATGCTGGTTAACTTTCAGAAAGAATCAAAGTTTGGTGGTTTCAGAGAGGAGATGGAGTATCCTCTACTCATTGATATGGCAATCCACCACTTTGACCTTATGAGGTATATTACAGGAGAAAACCCTGTAGGTTTATATACAAGAAGCTGGAACCCTTACTGGAGTTGGTTTAAGGGAGATGCTTCTGTCAATATATTTCTTGAATTTACAGAAAATGTAAAAATTTCCTATTGTGGTAGCTGGGTAAGTACAGGAAGGGAAACATCCTGGGATGGTGATTGGGAGATATATGGAGAGAAAGGGACTATCCTGTGGAAAGACAACAAGATATTTCTTATATCCAGAGAAATATCCCAAGAGATTGACCCTATAAAAATGGAGAAAGAAGATAGGTATCTATCTCTATATGAATTTTATTGTGCTTTAGAAGAAGACAGGGAACCTGAAACAAGCGGAAAAGATAATCTGGATACTCTTTCTATTGTATTTAAATCCATAGAATCAGCAAAAAGTGGTATTACTGTAAAGTTATATTAAAAGTTATATTAATATATTTTATCAGGCCAGGGTATCTCCATCACCTGCCCTGTTTCTTCACTCTCTAATGCTTTACTTATTGTAGCAACCCCTGCCCTACCGTCACGAGCTGTAGGAGGTATACATCTTCCCTGAAGATATCCCTCTATAAGTGCATCCCTCATTAATTCATCAGCACCACCATGACCACCTATGGCTGCTGGTATATCAATCCGTTTAGGTTTTCTGTCCTTAGATGTAAAAATATCTATTGTATTTTTATGTGTCCATGGACCAGCACCTATCTTCAGATGTGCTTCTCCCTTTGTCCCATAAATAAAAAACTCCCATTTGTTTTCAGGAGCAAAAAATATCTCTGCAACAGACATTCTGCAACCATTTGCAAAATCAATAAGAAGGATACTATTATCATTTACATCTATAGTCCCATCAAATACACATCTAATGGCATCTAAAGGAGGATTTTTTCTGTTAATGTCCTTTTTTCGCTCAGTAATGGACGAACCATTGTAAAAATGGAAATCACAGTTATTTTCTTCAGGACAGTTTGTACATAGCCGTCCTGTACATTCATCTCTACCACCATATAAATCCCTTCCGCCACTGGCAAAAACACGGACAGGGTCTGAGTTAGCAAAGTGAATAGCAAGGTCTACCATATGGATACCTTTCTGGAGTAAAGGAGGGCTACCATAGGAACTATGCCTGTACTTTCTGCGAAAATATGTGTGCCCTCTCTTCTGCGTAGCAATACATATTCCCATAACAATTTTTCCTATAATCCCTCCCTTAAGTATTTCACGAAATTTTACCACAGCAGAGTGATATCTTAACTCACATCCAACTACTATAGACAGTCCTTTCTTTTGTTGTAAAGTCCATAGGTCATCCGCTTCCTCTATAGTAATACACATTGGTTTTTCAATAAAGGCATTACAACCTGCATTAAGGATTTTTTTGCCTAACTGATAGTGGGTGGGGTCTCCACTGGCAATAAAAACCCAATCCATTTTTTCATTTTTAAGCATATCGTCTATATTGAAATATCTGTTCCAGTTATTACTTTTTAGAGGAAATTGTTTCTGTCCTATATCAAAGGCAGATGGGTCCATATCACATATAGCGACAAGTTGTGCCTCTGGGTGTTCTGAATATAACTGTGCAAGGTAAGCGCCACGTTCTCTTGCGCTTATCACTCCGAATCTGAAAGTTTTACTTTTCATATAATGCTCCTCTCCATTATTTCTTATTTAAATTTAGATTTATCATGGTAGGTATCAATCAAATTTTTAAGATTATAATGTACAAATTCCCTGTATGGAGCAGGAATTTTACCATCTGAATATGCAACCCAGAAATCTAATGAAGATGGTTTAAACACAACACTCTGAATGGTATTTTTTTCAGAAACAGATTGAAGCAATAATATGGCTTTTTCTATATTTATAGTTCCATAACTATTATATATTCCTTCCGCAAGTTTATAATATCTGTCATATCCCTGCCCTGTCTTGAAGTATTCAGAAAAAGAAAAATTAGTAGCAATAAGCACATAAGGATTAGCATAGATACTTCTTTTAGGAGTGGATGGACCTCTGACGACTGAATATTTTGCATCCGTGTCTACAACACATGCATTTCTTTCTGTCCAGTTACTCAATATATAAATTGTGCCTATTGTTTTTTGTGCTGATTTTAAGAGAGTAATTACTTCTTTCTGTCTCTTTCTTTCCATTATCTCGCGTGCTAAAATCATTCTCGGTATACCTGAAAAAGTTCTATTGTTGTAACCAAAAAGGTCATCTATCGCTACAGTCATACCATTATTATTCATAGCAGTAAGAGTTCCTATCTGTCCCAAAAATCCTATATCAGCGCTTACATTATCATTATTATACCGAATTATTATTACAGGGTATTTATGTAAGTTTATTCTACTGGTAACATCTAGGTTCCTCCCATGTAATAGCTCTTTATCTGCGGTTGCCTTTCCCCATACAACAAAGTTACTACAACCATAAAAATTTGTTTCAGAAAGTACAGCCGCAGATTTTATAATATCAACCGGGATTCCACTCCCATCCGATATTCCCTGAATTTCATCCAGTATTTTTTTATTAATGAAAGGTTCTGCTTTTTCCCATATTTTGATGAAATGATTGATACCATCTTGTTTTTTTATGGCATTGTTAATGGAAGTATTAGAAAATGCTTCATCATAAACTTTTGTAAGTTCTTTTTTTAAAAGAAAACCGATTTGATACCCCATCTGATAAGGAGTACCTTTAATATGTATTATTGTAATTCCATTTATATCTTTCTGTTTAAGTGCAAATCCGAAACGTCCCTCTAACGTTTCTTCTATAGGAATAGGAGTAAATTTACGGATAGAGACATCGCTATACAAATAGATACAATTAAACAATAGAAGAAAGAATATAACGATGTATTTTAAAGGTTGTGTAAATTTCATTTTTCTGGTCTTTCTAAATTTAGTTGACTATTGTAATGGATATCTTGTTTATTGTCAAAGTATGTTATATTTTGAAAATAGTGGTATAAACAGGACCGTCAGGAGAAAGTTCACTTTTTATTAATTCTAATTCTTTTATTTCCATATTACCAAATATTGTATCTCTGTATTTTTCAAGAATTTCTTTTAAAGAAGAAAGTTTAGGGATGGATTTAAATCTAGCTATCGTGATATGTTCTTTAAATCTAGCTTCTTTTTTACTTATCCCTTGTCTTTCTAAACCATTTTCAATAAAAACATTGAGTTTTTTAAGAATTCCTTTTGAATCCATCCCAATCCAGAAAACTCTTACATTTTTTTCGTCAGGAAAGATGCCTGTACCTTTTACAGTTGCTTTTACAGGTAAAAAATCTGTTGAAGCAGAAATAATTTTTTTGATAGACGGAATATTATCTTCTGATGTCTCACCAATAAATTTAAGTGTAAGATGAAGATTTTCCAGCGGTACTATTCTTCCTTCTTTTATCTTTTTTCTGATGTCAGATATAACTGTATTTTCTATCTTTCCCTTTATTTCATCAGGTATTCTAATACCTATAAAAAGACGCATTTTATTTCTTCTTAAGCCAAGGCATCATATCCCGCATTTTTTTACCTACTTCCTCTATAAGATGTCCTTCTGACTGTTTTTTCAATGCATTATATACAGGTCTGCCAACGCTGTTTTCCAGAATCCATTCTCTCGCAAAAGCACCACTCTGAATATCTGTAAGAACTTTTTTCATATTCTTTTTTACATTCTCGTCTATAACCATAGGACCTCTTGTCATATCTCCATATTCTGCAGTATCACTTATAACCTGTCTCATACCCTGTATGCCTCGTTCAATGATAAGGTCCACAATGAGTTTAAGTTCATGACAGGTTTCATAATAAGCAACTTCAGGTTGGTACCCTGCCTCTACCAGTGTTTCAAATGCATATTTTATAAGTTGTGTTGCTCCTCCACACAGGACTACCTGTTCTCCAAAAAGGTCTGTTTCTGTCTCTTCTTTGAAAGTGGTTTCTACTACACCGCAACGTGTTCCACCAAGTCCTTTTGCATAAGCAAGAGCAAGTTTTAAAGCATTACCAGTGTAGTTCTGCTGAACAGCAATAATACATGGAACTCCTTTACCCTGAAGAAACTGGTCTCTTACAAGGTCTCCAGGACCTTTAGGAGCGACCATATATATATCAATATTGGAAGGTGGTACTATCTGATAGAAATGAATGGAAAAACCGTGTGCAAATCCCAGGGCTTTCCCTTCAGATAAATTAGGAGCAATAAATTCCTTATAGACAAAGGGCTGTGCATTATCCTGTACGAGCATCATTATTGCATCACACTTTTTTGTAACTTCATTGGCAGATAGTGGTTTAAATCCATCATCCACTGCTTTTTTGTAGTTAGAAGTTCCTTCCAGATCACTTACAAGTACTTCAACACCACTATCCCTTAGATTTAATGCATGTGCCCTGCCTTGACTTCCATATCCAATAATTCCAACCTTTTTCCCTTTAAAGAAATTCAGGTCTGCATCACTGTCATAATATATCTTAGCCATTGTTCTCCTCCTTTATTTGATTATTTTTTCTGATTGAATTCTCTCGCCATAGCAATCTTTCCGGTTCTTATCATCTCTTTTATTCCATAATTTCTAAGCATCTCTATCATTGCATTTATTTTAGAGGTTTTGCCTGCTATTTCAAGGGTAAGGGACTGCTTACCTATATCCACAACCTTCGCTCTGAATATCTCTGCTATCTGCATTATATCCTGTCTTGCTCCAGGATTTAATGTTTTTACCTTCACAAGAGCAAGTTCCCTGTCAATGTAATCACCCTCTGTAAGATCAAAAACCTTTATCACATCAATAAGTTTATTGAGTTGTTTATAAATCTGTTCAAGTATCCTTTCATCTCCTTTTACTGTCAATGTCATCTTTGAAATAGTAGGGTCTTCTGTCTCAGATACACATAAACTGTCTATGTTGTATCCTCTTGCAGAGAATAATCCTGCAATTCTTGCAAGTATACCTGATTTGTTTTCAACTGCTATCACAATAGTGTGTGTTTTCTGTTCTTTTTCGTTGTTCCCTGTCATATTTTTTCTCCTTTTGCTGGATTTTTAAGCCAGTCCCTCAAGCATCTGGTCTAATGATGCACCTGCAGGAACCATAGGAAAAACATTTTCTTCTTCGCATATCCTGCAGTCCACAAGTACAGGTTTTTCTTTCTCTTTCAGTACATCTGGAATAATTTTGTCAAATTCTTCAGATGTATTAACCCTGTATCCAATAGCACCATATGCAGCAGCAAGTTTTACAAAGTCCGGCTGAGCATCTTTAAGACAGGTGAAAGCGTATCTTTTTTTATAGAACAACTGTTGCCACTGTCTTACCATCCCGAGATAGCAGTTATTAAGGATTATAATTTTTATAGGAAGTTTATTATAAACAGCAGTAGCAAGTTCCTGGATATTCATCTGGATACTTCCGTCTCCTGCTATATCAACAATAATTTTATCAGGGTTGGCTATCTGTGCCCCTATGGCTGCAGGGAATCCAAAACCCATAGTACCCAGTCCTCCTGATGTGATTAATGTCCGTGGTTTTCTGAATTTATAAAACTGAGCAGTCCACATCTGGTTCTGCCCTACTTCTGTACATATAATAGCATCGTCTGGAAGTAATTCTGAAATTTTTTCTATAATATACTGTGGTTTCAAACCATTTTTTTCATATGTTAGTGGATGTTTCTTTTTCCAGTCCATAATTTTTTTAACCCATGCTTCTATCTGAAGTTTCTCAGCTTTTTCAATAAGTTTATTCAGAATGTTTTTCGCATCACCCACTATTGGAATATCCACCACGATATTCTTGCTTATGGATGATGGGTCTATGTCAATATGAATAATTTTCGCATTTGGAGCAAATGTCTCAATCTTACCTGTTATCCTGTCATCAAATCTGCAT
Source organism: bacterium (assembly GCA_026414725.1). Lineage (NCBI taxonomy): Bacteria > bacterium. The sequence goes on along the minus strand of JAOAIL010000008.1, from coordinate 28,451 downwards.
CCTATAGCAATTAAAAGATCTGCCTCAACAACAGCATAATTAGCGTATTTTGTACCATGCATACCGAGCATACCGAGGGCGAGTGGATGATTTCCCGGTATACTTCCGAGCCCCATTAATGTAAAAACAACAGGGATTCCTGTCTTTTCAACAAAAGTTTTAAGTTGCTGTGATGCCCCGGAACTTATCACTCCACCTCCGATAAGCAACAAAGGTCTTTTTGCTTCTTGTATTGCCTTCCATGCCCTCTCTATTTGTAGCGGATGTCCTTCATAGGTTGGTTTATAACTCCGTATTTCAATATCATTAGGATATTTGAATTCTCCCTCTGCTCTTTGAACATCCACTGGCAAGTCGATAAGCACAGGACCCGGCCTTCCTGAACTTGCTATATAAAATGCTTCTTTAACAGTTCTGGCAATATCTTTAACATCTTTTATAAGATAGTTATGTTTTGTTATGGGCCTTGTTATTCCTGTAATATCAACCTCCTGAAATGCATCGCTACCAATAAGGTGTGTTGCTACCTGTCCTGTAATTGCAACGATAGGTATAGAATCCATATAAGCAGTTGCAATGCCTGTAACGAGATTTGTTGCTCCAGGTCCGGATGTTGCCATACACACACCGACCTTTCCTGAAGACCTTGCATATCCATCTGCAGCATGTGCTGCTCCCTGTTCATGCCTAACAAGAATGACTTTAATACCGCTATCGTAAAGATGGTCACAGAGAGGCAGTAATACACCACCCGGATAACCAAAGATAGTCTCCACACCTTCCTTTTTTAAAGCTCTCACCATTATCTCTGCGCCTGTCATTTTTCTCTCCTTAAAACATTACCTTACCACTGTCTGTTCGCGTGAAGACCCCACAGAAATCCTTGTAATGGGTACACCTATTATCTCTTCAATCCTTTCTATATATTTCCTTGCATTTTCAGGTAGGTTATTATAACTTTTAATCTGTGATATATCTTCTTTCCATCCATCCATCTCTTCATATATCACATTACAATTTGAAAATACCTTTGTATTAAAAGGATAATCCTTGTAAATTTTATTATCAAATTCATATCCAACCGCTATCCTGATTTTTTCAATTCCGGTAAGAACATCTAACTTTGTCATAGCAATTTCATCCAATCCATTAACTAATGCAGCAAATTTTACAAGAATAGCATCAAACCATCCACATCTTCTTGGCCTTCCTGTAGTAGCACCATATTCATTTCCTATTTTTCTGAGTAGTTCGCCTTCCATAGTCCTAAGTTCTGTGGGAAATGGACCCATCCCTACTCTCGTAGTATAACTTTTCATTACCCCTATGATACGGCTTATCTTTTTAGGAGAAATTCCCAGTCCAGTACAGGCACCACCTGCAATACAATTGGAAGCAGTGACATAAGGGTATGTACCGAAGTCAATATCAAGAAATGTGCCCTGTGCACCTTCTGCAAGAATACTCTTTCCTTTTTCTATCTCCCCATTCAGATAGGCAGTTACATTCTTCACCATCCTTTTTATTTTTTCTCTGTAGTTCTTTGTTTCTTCATATATTCTGTCAACTGCCAGCATCTGTTCCTTATAATATTCTTTAAACAGATAGTTTTTCAGTTCAAGTGCAATCTTCAGTTTTTCAGTAAATATATCCTCTTCAAGGAAGTCAATAACCCTTATACCTATCCTGTTAAATTTATCTGCATATGTGGTTCCTATTCCTCTGCCTGTTGTTCCGAGTGCACCCTTACCACGGAATTTATCTTCTATCTGGTCCAGTATCTTATGATATGGTAGTGTCATATGGGCGTTTTCTGCTATAAAAAGCCGTCCTTCTACAGAAATACCATTTTTTTCAAGATAGTTAATCTCCTCAAAAAGTGATACGGGGTCAAGAACAACTCCATTGCCTATAACACATACTTTATCAGGATAAAGAATACCCGAGGGAACAAGATGAAAAACATATTTTTTATCTTTCAGGACCACGGTATGTCCTGCATTTCCACCACCCTGATATCTTGCTATGATATCCATCCCTTCAGCAAGATAATCAATAATTTTACCCTTTCCTTCATCTCCCCATTGCGTTCCTATCACAACTGTTACCATTATATCCTCTCCTTAATTTTTTCAACGATTGCTCTTCCCATCTCTTTTGTTCCAACATAATTTGTATCTCCGGGGTCCCTGAAATCATACGTAAGATATCTACCTTCTTTTATTACTTCTGCTAATGCTTGTTCAATCTTTGTTGCTTTTTCACTCTCCCCTATATAATCTAACATCATAATTCCAGCAAGCAGCAATGCAGAAGGATTTACCTTATTCTGTCCTTTATATTTAGGAGCACTACCATGTGTTGCTTCAAAAACTGCTATATCTTCTCCTATATTTGCTCCGGGGGAAAGGCCCAATCCACCAACAAGTCCTGCACAGAGGTCAGAAAGGATATCTCCATAAAGATTGGGACATACAATAACGTCATAAAGTTCTGGTTTTTGAACCAGTTGCATAGCCATATTGTCAACAATTTTATCTTCAAACTCAATATCAGTATATTCATCAGCAACTTTCCTTGCTGTTTCAAGAAATAGTCCATCTGTAAACTTCATTATGTTTGCTTTATGTACAGCAGTCACTTTTTTCCTTTTATTTTTTCTGGCATATTCAAAAGCAAACCGCACAATTCTTTCAGAATTCTTAATAGATATGGGCTTAATACTTATCCCTGAATCTTTATTTACTTCCTTCCCTGATAGTTTTTCTATAAAATTAATAAGTTCTTTTGTTTCCTCTTTCCCCTGCTGGAATTCTATACCTGAATATAGGTCCTCCATATTTTCTCTTACTACAATGATATCTACATTAGTGTATTTACTCCTCACTCCCTCATAAAGTTTAAAAGGTCTGAGACAGACATAAAGATTAAAATGCTGTCTGATATACACATTTACACTTCTAAAACCACTACCTACAGGTGTTGTAAGTGGTGCTTTAAGACATACTTTATTTTCTGCTATAGACCTCAATGTTTTTTCAGGTATAGGGGTTCCATACTTTTCAATGGCACATTCGCCGGCTTCCTGAATATCCCATTCTATATCCACACCTGTTGCTTCTATACATTCCTGCACCACTTCAGTAATTTCAGGTCCTATTCCATCACCTGGTATAAGAGTAATTTTATATCCCATTGCTAACCTCTTTTATAATTTAAATCCCCTGTTTTCCTTTATATAATTAACCACTCCGCCTGTTTTTATAATTTTTAACATAAAATCAGGCAACACGGATGACTTTATAAAAGAACCTTTAGTGATATTCCTTATCTCGCCTTTTTCTACATCTACTTCTATTGTATCATCTGTGTCAATACTATCCGTATCTGCTTCTATAAGTACTAAACCTACATTTATACCATTTCTGAAAAATATCCTTGCAAAACTTTTTGCAATAACTGCAGGAATTCCTGCATATTTTATGACAAGGGGTGCCTGTTCCCTGCTTGACCCACATCCAAAATTTTTACCAGCAACAATGAAGTCTCCTTGTTTTACTTTTTTATAAAAGTCCGGGTCTATATCTTCCATCAGATGCGTAGCCAGTTCATTCATATCAAGTGTCTTGAATTTATACTTCCCTGAGATAATATAATCAGTATTTATATCATCTCCAAATTTATGTGCATTACCTCTCAATATCATTTTTCTCTTCTCCTGATAGTTAGTTAGAGTAGATATAGAAAAAAATAATACCATAGATTTCTTCTATGGACAAGTTCTTATTCAATATATAGGAGGTTTTTGATATCAATACATATTATAACTTTTTATTATTCATACCTCAGTGCCTGTATGGGGTCAAGATATGCTGCTTTTCGTGCAGGGTATATTCCAAATGTAATTCCGACTGCGACAGAGATTGTAAAGGCAAGCAATATTGCCCATGGAGTCAAAATTGTGGTCATCCCGGCAAGTTTTGTAACGATTTTAGGTATAATTATTCCTAACAATATCCCTATTAAACCACCGATAGAAGATAGGATAACTGCTTCTGTCAAAAACTGTTTTATAATATCCTTTCTTTTTGCTCCCAGTGCTCTTCTGATACCAATTTCTCTTGTCCTCTCCGTTACTGTTGCCAGCATAATATTCATAATTCCTATACCACCAACAATAAGAGAGATGGCAGCAATAGAACCAAGTACTATATTAAATATTTTTGCTGTATGTTCTGCCTGTTTTAATAATTGGAGTGGAACAAGAATTTCGTAGTCCTGCTGTTTATGGTTTGTTTTCAAAAGATCTTCAACTATTGCAGCTGTATTGATAATCTGAGACATATCTCGCACTTTTATTATGAAGCGATGGTATTTTACCCATGTCCTTTCTATTGCTCTCAATCCTACTCCTGTTCTTTCTCCAATAGTATATTCGCCATAATATATCCTTTGTGTAGTAAGTGGCATATAAACGTCAAAATTTATATCTTCTGCTTCAAATCCTGTACCTGAAGTAATGGACTTTTCTCCTGCAACTCCAATAACAATGAAATAATTTGAACCAATCCTTATGCTTTTACCGACTGCTTCTTCAAGAGGGAATAATTGATTTTTTATTGAGGAGCCTATTACTACATATGGCTTTATAAGTTCATTATCCACCTCATTGAAAAAACGTCCTTTAACCACCTGTAGATTCATTACAGAAAGATATTCAGGAGATGTTCCAACAATACGGGCAGAGATGTTTTTTTCAAGGTACCATACATCTCTTTTATCTTCCCATGTCGGTACAACAGTTTCAACAGATGGAATTGTTTCTATTCTTCTTAAATCCACAGGTGTCATTCCATAAGCAGGAAGCATTACTACCTGTTGTTGACCTGGTGGAGTTGGTGGTTTTACTGCCTTAACTATAATGTTATTACTACCAAGTTCTTTTATCTTTTCCCGTGCTTCATAACTTGCTCCTTCCCCAATAGCGAGCATAGCAATAACTGAAGCAACACCAAATATAATGCCCAGAGCAGTAAGTAGTGAACGTAATTTATGAAGGTATATATTTTTCCAACCCGCCTTTACAGTTCTCATTATATGTGATATGTTTACCATTATACCTCTCAGTCATTTATAATTTCACCGTCAAGTATTCTTATAGTTAATTTCCCATAAGCGGATATATTAATATCATGAGTAACGATAAAGAGGGTTGTTCCCTGTTTTTCATTCAGATTTTTTAAAAGTTCCATAATTTCCTTACCTGTTTTTGTATCTAAATTACCTGTTGGTTCATCAGCAAGAATGAAAGAAGGATTGTTTATCAATGCCCTGGCTATTGCTACTCTTTGTTGCTGCCCGCCTGAAAGTTCTGCGGGCTTATGTTTTATTCTGTCTCCAAGTCCTACTATATCTGCCATTTCTATTGATTTTTCTGTTATTATTTTCTCATCAATTCCCTGGTAGAAAAGAGGAAGTCCTATATTTTCTATTACTGTAAGATGGGGAATAAGATTATATGACTGGAAAATAAATCCAATCTTTCTGCTTCGTATCTCTGAAAGTTCATCATCATTTAAAGAAGATACCTCTTTCCCATCTATGTAATATCTTCCAGAAGTAGGTCTATCAAGACATCCGAGTATATTAAGAAGAGTTGTTTTGCCACTACCAGAAGGTCCCATAAGAGATATATGTGCTCCTTTTTCTATAGTAAGGAAGATGTTCTTAAGTACCGGAATCTGAAGATGACCGAGAGTATATGTCTTTGTTATATTTTCTAATTTAAGAATGTATTCCTTCTCCATCTATTATTCCATCCGTTCAGATGGTCTCCTGCTTCTATTAATATCTTCTTTTTTTATTCCTTTCTGTTTTTCATCTTCTATTGTATATGTACCTGTGGATTGTGCTTCATAAGGTGTTTTGTTTTCTATTGTAGATGATTGTACCTGTTGTGGCTGATTAGTTTTTTTTATTTCTGATGACTCCTGTTTAAAAACACCTTTTTCTTCTATCTCTGTTTTTCTCATAGTAGCAGTTATACCTGTCCCTGATTTGATAACAACCTGTTCTCCTTCTGAAAGACCTTTTTTTACTTCAACCATTGTCTCACTGCTTTCACCTAACTCTATTTTTCTGTCTGTTATATTGTTGTTTTTGAAGACCGTACAGTATGGTTCACCTGACTTAAAAAATACAGCATTGATAGGGATAGCAATAACATCCTTTAACTCCTTTATAAAAACCTCTACTTTAGCACTCATCCCAGGTTTAAGAAAATCTATACTTTTATCAAGTGCTATCCGTGTAACATATACATTTATATCTGGATTAAGAAATTTTAATGTGGTATCAGGCATAACAGAGATTTTTACAACTTTCCCTGTTAATATTATATCAGGAAACGCATCTATTTTAATTTGTGCTGGCATACCTGTTTTTATGTTTTTTATAGATGACTCATGTACTTTGATTTCCACTCCCATAGTGTTAAAATCAGGTAGGTTTAAAAGTTCCTGATACTGTCTTACCGAAGTCCCCGGCTGTATGGGAGATGAGGTTGCCCATGGTCTATCACTTGTAGCATATGTAACAAAACCAGGTCTGGTTGCTTTTATTGTACATTTATCTATCTGTTTCTCAATATCTTCCATATTGTTTTTGTTAAGTATGTAAGACGCTTTTTTACTTCTAAGATTTGCCTCACCCTGAATAATCTTTGCCTTTGCTGTTTCTTTTACACGTTCAAGTTGTAGTTTCGCTTCTCTGTAGTTTGATAGTAATTTCTCCACTTCTTTAGGAAACTCATACTGCAAAAATAGTCCATATTCAAGTTCTGCCTGTTCCTGCCTGACCTCTTTCTGTTTAAGTGAAAGTTTATCTGCTTCAAGTTCACTTTTTGTAACATATCCCTTCTCGGCAAGTTTTTCACTCCATTCAACGGTATCTTTTGCCCGAGCCACTTCTTCTTTTGCAAGGTCTATGTTATTTTCAAGAGTTCTTTTTCTATTCAGTGCATCACCGCCAAGTTTATTACTTTTAATTAAGGAAGGAATATCTACTTTATCACTGTTATCTACAATTTCCTTTACAAGAGTATCTCCTAAATATTTTTTTATGTCCATTTCAGCAAATCTTACATTTAGTTCTGCCTGGTTGATATTACTCTCGTTATCTTTTTTAAGGATTTCCATCTGTTGTTGTTCCTGTGTATAGGCGGCTAAACTGTTTTCTACTGTAATTTTCAATTGTTCTAACTTATCTACCAGGTCTTTTGAGTCAAGTTTTATAAGAACCTTTCCATTTTTAACATCTTCTTCTGTTATTTGTGTCCCCTCATCCACTACCTCAAGAATGTTTCTGGTCCCAGGAACTTCATTTACAATCTTTTGTGACTCAAGAGCTACAAGGTTTCCTCCTTCAATAACAGATATTGTAAGGTTCTGCCGTTTGACTGTATATAATATAAGCCCACTCGCTTTCCGTTTCTGCATCTGAATTTTTGTTCCAATGATAAATATAATGAGTAATGAAATTACCAGATATAAAAGTTTATTCTTTAACAGTATTTTTAACCATTTTGTCATATATCGCCTCCCACATGCCGTTTTCGTTTAAATCAAGCATTTCTGCAGAATTAAGGAATCTTAGGTATGATATGAGATAATTCACTACTGCTGTAGCAAGGTCGTTTTTAGCAGCGAGATATGCTTCTTCTGCTTCAAGAACGTCTCTTGTGGTGGCTCTCCCTGCCTGAAGTAAAAGGTCTGTGCTTTCTACTCTTCTTTTTGCAAGCAATAAACTATTTTGCTGGGTAAGATAACTCTGATAGTACTCTTCCAGATTTCTATATTGCTGATAGACCTCTAATATAACTGTATCCCTTTTATTCTCAAAATCCCTCTGTTTTCTATTAAGGTCAATAAGTGCTTTTTTATAATAATTTCTGTTGGGTATTTTATCTAAGGGAAGGTCAAACTCAATACCTGTTTTATAGGATGTTTCATTTAATTCAATATTTGGATAAGAATGTGCGTCAGTATTGCCTGTGATACGAACTATAAAATTTACTTCTGGTTTAAGACGGTTCAGTGCAACTTTGATTTTTCGTTTTGAATCTTCTACTCTATCATAGGAAGTAAGAAGATCCATACGTTTTTTTATTGCATTGTCAATATAACTTTTTAGATCAATCTGTGTTTCTATCAGTCCTGATTCTATCATATTTTCTATTAAGGTATCTTTTATGGAAATAGATGAGTTCGTTGAAAGTCCAAGAAAGACCTTGAAGTTATCAAGGGCTGATAGATAAGTGTTTTCAGCATTTACCCATCGCTGGTAAGCAGTATATTCATTCTGCTTTGCCTGGTCTACTTGAAGTGGTGGAATACGTCCTGCTGATGCAAGCATTTCTATTCTTTCTCTGGTATCTTTAATACTTTTATAGTTGTTATAGAAATTTTCCATTCTTTTTTGAAGGAGGATAATATTTAAAAATTTTTCAGATGTTTCAATAGCAAAATTTTTCTGATATTTTATAAAATCTCTTATTGTATAAACTGCTTCTCTTTCTGCTTGAATAAGGTCCTCCTGTGCAATTTCTCTTCCTGCCCCTTTTAACAATGGCTGGAGAATATCAAGTGAAACCATTGTTTGGAAGTCAGTTTTTTTATCACCTGTAAGATAACGTATGAAATCCTTTGTTATATCAAATGTAATCTGTGCTCCTGTAGCAAGCCATCTTAGTAATTTAAAGTTAACCTGTCCAGAGATATTCTTATCATCATTCCCTTCGTTGAAATACAAACCACCTCCAAATCCATATCTTGTTTTGAATAGATACCTTTGATAGGTAAGGTCCAGAATATTCAGATACACATCTTCTTGTTTTGACTTGTAGGTTCTGTTGTTATTTTTAGCAATGGATGTAGCAAGTTTTAAATCAATTATAAGTGTTTCTGAAGATGTTTTATCAGTAATAGTATTATCAGGCAGGATATCATTTTTAATTTGTTTCTGTTTTTCTTCAAGGATTAAAGAGACCTCTCTGTCTGCCGACTTTTCTATATAATGAGAAGTACATCCTGCCCCTAATAGAAAAAGAGATAAAAAAATCAGTACTTTTTTTTTCATTTTACATTAAACTTTAGACAGAAATACAAATTAATAGTTTAGTATATTCTAACTGGCTCTTTTTTTTCTGATGAGGTGTAGATTGCATCTATTATTTTCATAAGTATCACTGCCTCTTCAGGTTTAGAGTAAGGTTCTTCTTCTCCCTTTATACTTTTCACAAAATTAATAACCGCCCTTTCCCTTCCCATTTTTTCATCAGGTTCTGTTATTATCTTCCTGTTAACAGGTTTTCCATATTCCATTGTATAGATTTCACAGTCATCAATTGCTGTTTCATCTATACCATCCCTGTTGAATAATCGCCTTATCATTCCTCCTGCTTTGGTCCCCTGGAACGTTACGGAAACTTCTTCTCTTTTGTTCATTTCAGCCCAGCTATTCCTGGTAAAAAGGACCTGTCCTGTTTTAAACCTTATAAAACTTTGTGCAGATGTTTCAACATCCATTTTGCCACCTTCTACATCAGGAATACCCCAGGGGCCTTTAAAGTCAGGGTTACCTGAAAAATCGTTGAATATACCAGAAAGAACCCAATCAGGTTCAGGGAACTGCATAAAATAAAGGGCAAGGTCTATCATATGCAAAAGGTCTATTACAGGACCACCCCCTGAAAGAGATTTCTGTGTAAACCATCCTCCAAATCCAGGGATACCACATCTTCTTATCCAGAGTGCTTGGGCTGAATTTATTCTTCCGATATCTCCATTTTTTATGTATTTCATAAGTGCCTGTGCTTCTGGCCTTGCTCTGTTGTTGAAGTCAAACATTAATGTTTTCTTTTCTTTCTTGGCAATATCTACCATCTTTTCTGTTTCAGAAGAATTTAAGGCAGGTGGTTTTTCACAAAAAACATTTTTACCTGATATAAGGGATTTAACAACAGTTTCACAGTGTAGATAATTAGGGAGGCAGATACTGATACAGGATGCTTTTTGTTCTTCTTCCAGCATTTCTTCAAGAGAAGAATATACATTTTTTATTCCATAAAATTTTGCTTTTTCTTCTGCTCTTTTTACATCTAAATCAGCAATTCCTGTTATTTCTACACCTGCTTTGATATATCCCTGAATATGATAGTTAGCAATACCTCCTGCCCCTGCCACTATTGCTTTTATTTCGTTCATAATTACCTCCCTTTTATTTAAATTCTCCCTCAAATCCTATATCTTTTCTGAAATGCTTACCTTCAAAATCAATAGTATTAGCTGCTTCATATACTTTTCTTCTTATCTCTTCAAAAGTATTACCAGTTGAAGTTATGGCGATAACTCTACCTCCTGATGTGAGTATCTTTCCATTTTCTCTCTTTGTTCCTGCATGAAAAAGTATTACATCTTTGGCTTCTATATTTTCAATATTTTTTATCTCTTTATCTGTCGCATATTTACCTGGATAACCGGATGATGCAAGGACTACACATAATGATTTTTTATCACTCCATCTGATACAGCATCTTCTCAATGACTGTTCTGTCACCGCTTCCATTATTTCTATAAGATTACTTTCAAGACGAGGCAGTATTACTTGTGTTTCAGGGTCCCCAAACCGTACATTGTATTCCAGTACATAAGGACCGTTTTCTGTAAGCATTAATCCAAAATATAGAACCCCTCTATAATCAATATTTTCTTTCTGAAAACCTGTTATTGTGGGGAGAACGATATTTTTCTGTATCAGGTTTTCTATCTCTTTATTAAATATAGAAGGAGGGGAGTAACATCCCATTCCTCCTGTATTTGGTCCTTTGTCATCATCAAAAACCCTTTTGTAGTCCTTTGCAGGAACCATAGGTATAAAATGTAATGTATCTGTAAATATAAGATAAGACATTTCTTTACCTTCAAGACAATCTTCTATGACAACCTTTTGATTTTTACTTCCAAATATCCTGTCTATATAGATTTTTTTAAGAAAGTCATCTGCTTCATTGAATTCCTTTGCTACCAGAACGCCCTTTCCTGCTGCAAGACCATCGTATTTTATAACACAGGGGAAGGTTCTTTTTGAAAGAATATTAATACTTTTTTCATAACTGTCTGCTATTTCAAAGTCGGCTGTAGGGATTTTATATTTCTTCATAAATTCTTTAGCAAATGATTTTGATGCTTCCAGTTCAGATGCTTTTTTTACAGGTCCGAATATCTTCAGTCCTCTTTGCTGGAAAATGTCAGAAATACCTTCTGATAGAGGACCTTCAGGACCAACAACGGTAAGGTTGATATTATACTTCAGGGCTATATCTACAAGATATTCTGGTTTATCAGTGCCTGAAATGATGCATTCTGCAATATCGCAGATACCTCCGTTTCCTGGAACAGCAAATAATTGTATATTCTCATTGTCTTTCTTAATCTTCCATATAATTGCATGTTCTCTACCGCCACTGCCTATTACCATTATTTTCACTCTTCTGCCTCCTTTATGTATTATAAAAATATTTGGCAATTAAAACAATAATGGTAGTTAGAAAATTATTAAAAAAATGTACACTTATAGATAACCATAAATTTTCATATTTTTCAAAAAGATATGAAAGAAAAATTCCAAAAGTAAAAAGACCTGTAAGAACAAAAATCTCATTATGTAGAAGAGCAAAAATCAAAGAACTTAAAATTATGGATGCCTTTACAGAAAATCTCTTTTTTAATCCTGTATAGATAATACCTCGGAAGATTATTTCTTCTGCGAAAGGGGCTACTATACAACTCAAAATAAACATTATGAAAAGCAGATAAAAAGAATCTGTCTGAAAATAAATAAGCATAACCTGTTGTGGCTCTGGGGAAAATCCAATTTTTTTAAAAACTGCAAAAGAAATCCCCATTATAAATAGAAGGACTGGTAAAAAAAGAAAGTAATAATAAAATCCTTTAATAAAATAGTTAAACGGCTGGTTTAAAAGATAAGCAATATAGGTCTTATATCGTGTAAATATAAACCATAACAGTAGAACTGTCATAACAGATGATGAAAATAATGCCCATACTGTTATTAAAAGATTATCTGAAAGGAAAGATTTAATTTCTTTTGTAAAAAATGAAAAAAGCAGGGAAAAAATAATAATGAAAGAGGTTATACCTATTGCAACAGGAAAGTCAGGTAGAACATCACTCTCCGATAATTTTTGTATCTTCATCCAGGAAGATTCCTCTAAGATTCATTTCAAGTGTATGTGGTGCAGGGGATACTGCAAAGCCGGTTTCTTGACTTATTAAATCGCTCTGTATAAGTTTTACGAGATGCTGATTAAATGTCTGCATACCCACTTCTTTATCAGCAGCCATTGCAGAATATATCTTATTCATTTTGTTTTCCTGGATAAGTTTGGAGATTAGAGGAGTTACTACCATTACTTCGCAGACAGGTAAAAGCCCTTTTTCATCCTTGCGTGGAACAAGTTTTTGACATATGGATGCTCTAAGATGATATCCAATTGTTTTTCTTACCTGTTCCTGTTGAGAAGCAGGGAAAAAGTCCAGAATTCTTGCTATGGTTGAAAGTGTGTCAATAGTATGTAGTGTAGTGAATACTAAATGTCCTGTTTCACAGGCATTAACTGCTGCCTGAAATGTATCAACATCTCTTAATTCACCTATCAGTATTATATCAGGGTCTTCTCTTAAAACATGCTTCAGTGCTTCGCTAAAAGATAGCGTATCTATTCCTACTTCCCTTTGGTCAATGGTACATTTTTTATCTTTGTATAGATATTCTATAGGGTCCTCTATAGTTATGATATGTTTTTCTTCATTGTTGTTAATATGTTCTATCATTGTTGCAAGTGTTGTTGACTTTCCACAACCTGTGGGTCCTGTAACAAGGACTAAACCATCATGAAACATAGATATTTTTTCCAATACAGGAGGTAAATTTAATTCGCTGAAGGTAGGTATGATGTCTTTTATCCTTCTTAAGACAAGTCCTGTATATCCCCTCTGTTTGAAAGCATTAACTCTATATCTCCCAACATCAGGGTCATCAAAAGCAAAGTCGGCTTCTTTTACTTCTTCAAATCTATCTATGTGTTGCTGAGGCATTATCCTTTTTAGTATTAGGTCAATATCTTCCTTGCTAAACGGTTTTTCCCAATCCTCAACGGTTTTTAGTTCTTTTCTAATACGTAGAATAGGTTTTCTTCCAAACTTTATATGAAGGTCGGATGCATCCCGTTCTTTCATGATTTGCAGTAATGAAAGAAATTTATCCATTTCCTTCTCCGTATTCCAAAAATTCTTCCATTACATTCTGAATAGGGTCTTTTTCTTTAATATTAGACGAAACAGGAGCTCCATTTAGTACTTGATGCGCTCTCTCTGCTAATTTACAAATCAATTCGTATATATTGGCTTTTTTATCAAATTTATCCAGTAATTTAATATTTCTGTTCATTTTTCTACAAGTTTTATTATTGCCATATCGGCACTGTCACCCGTCCTTTTTGGAAGTTTAATTATCTGTGTATATCCACTGTTTCTGTCTTTATATCTTTCTGCTATCTCTTTTATCTTTTTTAGTGTGGGTGGATGATTTATAATAGTATTTATTCGTCTATAACTTGCAATGTCTCCTTTTTTACTGATAGTTATTATTTTTTCTATGGCTCTCTGTAGTTCTTTTGATTTTGTTAAAGTTGTTTCTATTTTCGTATGCTGAAAAAAGGAGATAAGCATGTTTCTTATAAGTGCTTTTCTATGCGATTTTGTTCTACCGAGTTTTCTTATATCTTTTTTGTGTCTCATTTTTCTGCCTCTTGTTTTTCTAATTCTTTTTCTGTTTTAAGTTGAAGTCCCATATCTTTTAATATACTTTCCAGTTCAGAAATAGATTTTTTACCTAAGTTTTTAATCTCTTCCAGTTTCTCTCTCGGGGTGGAAAGCAAGTCTTTTAATGTTTCTATTTTTGCTGATGATAATCCGTTGAGTATACGTGTATTAAGTTTAAGTTCAGATATGGATTTATTTAAATCGACACCATGTTTCTTTTCTGTTTCTGATACCTTATCCTGAATCTCTTCAACGTCTCCTAATTTCTGCTGGTCTCTTACAATGGAAAAATGATGACTCATAAGTTCCGTTGCTGCTTTTAAAGCATCCTGAGGTGATATTGCACCAGTTGTCCATATCTCAAGGATTAACTTTTCATAGTCCACAAACTGCCCTACTCTTGTATTTTCAACATCAAAGGATACCTTTCTTACAGGAGAGAAAATACCATCCATAAGGATAGTTCCTACCGGAGGAGCAGGTCTGATAAGTTTCATCTTTTCATATGGAAGATATCCTCTTCCTTTGCTAATTTCAATTTGAAATTTAAGGTTTTTCCCTGGCATTAAAGTAGCAATGTGAAGGTCCTTATTTAAAACCTCCGCGCTATTATCATTGATTAAATCACCTGCACATATCTCTTCCTTTCCATTTATCTCTATCTCCGGTGTCATATGGGGAAACTCAGAAATCAATGGTTTCAACACAACTTGTTTTATGTTCATCACTATCTCTACTACATCTTCTTTAACCCCTTTGATTGTTGTGAATTCATGTGAGACCCCATCTATTTTAATAGCTGTTATTGCAATTCCCTCAATAGATGAAAGTAATACCCTCCTTAAAGTATTTCCTAATGTTGTTCCATAACCTCTTTCAAGTGGTTCAATTACTACCTTTCCATAATTATCTCTATATGTTTCTTTTTCCCAAATCACCCTTTCCGGAAATATAAATTCTTTCATGTCTTCTCCTTTTTGGAGTTCTTGGATTATTTAGAATAAAAGTTTACTATCAGCTGTTCATCTATAGGTAATGTTACCTCGCCCCTTTCAGGTTCCCTTACAATCTCTATGACAATATTTTCATTATCAATTTTCAACCATGAAGGAACTATACGGTTTTTATATTCCTCAATACATTCCTTAACTATTGCTGTATATTTGCTGTTAGGACGAAGTTTTATTACATTACCAGGTTTTACAATATAACTTGGTCTATCAACTCTTTTCCCATTAATCATTATTTCACCATGGGCTATTGCTTGTTTTGCCATCCTTCTGGAATAGAACCAATTTGCTCTGTATATTGCATTATCCAGACGACTCTCTAAAATTTTAAGAAGATTTTCACCTGTTACCCCTTTTTTTCTTTTTGCTATCTCAAAATATCTTCGAAATTGTTGTTCCAGAACACCATAATAAAATTTCACTTTGTTTTTTTCCATTAATTGTAGTCCGTATTCAGATAGTTTTTTTCTTTTTAAAGAAGAAACACTCTTCTTCTTTTTCCCTTCATGAGGGGAAAGGGGACATTTTGCTGTTTCACATCTTCTACCTTTAAGATACAGCTTTTCTCCATATTTTCTGCATATTTTACATACAGGTTTACTTACCTTTGCCATTTTCTTTCTCTCCTTTAATCTATTTTATACCCTTCTCCGTTTTGGTGGTCGGCATCCGTTATGAGGAATAGGCGTAATATCTTTTATCGATATAACATCAAGTCCTGCTGATTGTAATGCCCTGATAGCGGTTTCTCTCCCAGGTCCAGGACCTTTAACAAACACATCCACTTCTTTCATATTAAACATCGTCTGTGCCTTCCTTGCGATATTTTCTGCTATCAACTGGGCGGCAAAGGGAGTGCCTTTCCTCGTTCCTTTAAAACCAACAGTTCCTCCACTGCCCCACAAAAGTACTCTTCCATCCATGTCTGTAATTGTTACTACAGTATTGTTGAATGTTGCTTTTATATGAGCAACTCCTCTTCCTATTTCAACATTTTTCTTTCGCTTCTTTACATATTTTTTCTTATTTTCAGCCATTTTTTATCCCTCTTTTTTTGTCTCTTCTCTTTGTGTTTTAATTGCTTTTCTCGCTGCCTTGTCTCTTATAACACCTACTGTTTTTCTGGGACCCTTTCTTGTTCGTGCATTAGATCTTGTTCTTTGTCCCCTTACAGGAAGTGAAAGGCGATGTCTTATCCCTCTGTAAGTATTTATGTCTATCAATCTTCTTATATTTTCCGTAACTTCCTTGCGCAGGTCCCCTTCTATGGTATAATTCTTCTGTAAGAATGCCGCTATCTTTCCTATTTCTTCTTCTTTTAATTCTTTTACTTTTTTATTCCCATCAATACCTGTAGATGTAAGTATCTTTTTGGCTGTAGTTCTGCCAATACCATAGATATAGGTCAATGAAATCTCTACTTTTTTATTATCCGGTATCTCTACTCCTAATATTCTTGCCATTTTATGCTCCCTTTAATATTAAAAAGCAATAAACTAAATCTGATAAAGATTTTAAATATTTTTACCCCTGTCTTTGTTTATGCCGTTGTCCATCCTGTGGATTGCTACAAACAACCCGTATCTTACCTTTTCTTCTAACAATTTTACATTTCGGACATATTTTTTTTACAGATGCTCTCACCTTCATTTTTTACACCCTTTTCCTTTCAATTTATAATCTTTTTATTATTCTTCCCCTTGTCAAATCATATGGCGATATTTCTACCAATACCTTATCTCCAGGGATTATTTTGATATAATACATTCTCATTTTTCCGCATAAATAAGCTGTTATCGTATGTCCATTTTCTAATTCTACCAGGAAAGCAGTTCCTGGTAGTGCTTTTGTAATAGTCCCTTCCACTCTTATTTTTTCCTCTTTTTGTTCCATAAACATTCATGCGGTCAGTATTTCATAACCTTCTTTTTTAATTAATATACAGTTTTCGTAGTGGGCTGCAAAACCTCCATCTTTAGTTACTACAGTCCATCCATCTTCCATTATTTTTACAGAGGAGGAAAATTCTGTTATCATCGGTTCTATGGCAATAACCATGTTTTCCCTAAGTAATTCTCCTGTTCCATACTGTCCGAAGTTAGGAACTTCAGGATATTCATGAAGTTCTTTACCTATTCCATGTCCAGCAAAGTCTTTCACTACAGAAAAACTATTATGTGTTACAAAATCTTCTATGACTGCTCCAATATCACCCGTTCTTTTTCCATCTATCGCCATATAAAGACATCTGTTAAATGATTCTCTCGCTACATCTATCATCTTTTTATGTACATCTTGTACCTTACCGATAGGAAATGTGTCTGCACAATCGCCATAGTACCCATCATATATCACACCTATATCAATAGAAACAATATCCCCTTCTTTTAACATTTTCTCTTTTGAAGGGATACCATGCACAACCTCTTCATTTACTGATACACAGAGCATAGCAGGATAACCTCTGTAATTTTTAAAAGCAGGTACTACTTTATGTTTTTTAAATAACTTTTCTGCCTTTTTTTCTATATCGTATGTAGTTATTCCTTCTTTAATCATCTCTCCTAATTCTATAAGGATAAGTTTACATATTCTACATGCAACCCTTATCTTTTCTATCTCTTCCTTTGTTTTTACCATTCAGTAACTTTCTTTATCTCTGATAAAGTGTCTTTAAGATTGCCTTCACCATTAACCATAAAAAGTAGTTTTTTCGTTTTGTAATATTCTATCAAAGGTGATGTGAGTTCTTTATAAATATCTAACCTTTTCCTTACCACATCTTCCCTATCATCTATTCTTTGAATAAGTTTACCACCGCATACATCACATATGTTTTCTTTTATAGGTGGTAGATTTATAAGATGATAAATCTTTCCACAACTTTCACATACCCTTCTTAAAGAGAGACGTTTTACTAAAAACTCATCATCTGCTTTTAGATAGATTACCTTTACATCATTATTATCAAGTAATCTGTCAAGCATCTTTGCCTGATTTATAGTTCTTGGAAAACCATCCAGTATAAAACCATTGTCATATCTTTGTTTATCCAATTCTTTTTCAATCATTTCTATAACAATCTCATCAGGAACAAGTTCCCCTGACTCTACATATTTTTTTGCTTGCTTCCCTATCTCTGTTTCCTTTTTCAAATTTTCTCTTAGAATATCCCCTGAAGAGATAAGAGGTATTTCCCATTTTTCACTTAAAGAACTTCCAACTGTTCCTTTTCCTGCCCCAGGAGGGCCAAGCAATATAAGTATCCTTTTCTTCATTTTTTTGCTTTCTTAAGAAATCCTTGATAATGCCTTACAAGGAGATGTGCTTCAACCTGTCTCAATGTTTCAATTAAAACTGAAACAATAATCATTACGCCTATACCACCAAATAAACTTGCTACTATGTAAGGGATTCTTTTGTAAACATGCATAATAACATACGGAAAAATTGCAATTGCTGTGAGCATTAGAGAACCAGGTAAAGTCAGACGATTCAGAATTCTTTCCAAGTATACTGCTGTTGATTTTCCTGGTCTTATACCCTGTATAAAGCCACCATATTTTTTTAGGTCATCCGCTACATTATCAGGATTAAAGATAATACTTGCATAAAAATAGCAGAAGAATATGGTGAGTATAGCATAAAGTAACATTCCTACTCCACCTGTAGGAGATAGCAAACTCGCTATTTTTTGTAAAATCCTGTTTGTAGAAAAAGATAGAAAGGTAGCAGGGAAGGTAAGGATTGATATAGCAAAGATAAGGGGAATAACCCCTCCCTGATTGAGTTTAATCGGAAGATATGTTGTCTGTCCTCCATAAACCTTTCTGCCCACTACCCTTTTAGCATATTGAACAGGTATTCTTCTTTCGCTTTCATTTATTATAATTGCAAATGCAACAACAAGAAAGATTAGAATTATCATAATCAATACAGCAAAGAAACTGATTTCACCTGCTGCAACTAACTGTACGACTCTGTGAAAAGCAACAGGCATTCTTGAAAGGATACTTGCTGTGATTATTAAAGATATACCATTTCCTATCCCTTTTTCTGTTATCTGTTCACCTAACCACATAAGAAATATAGTTCCTGTAGTAAGGGTTACAACAGTAATGAATCTAAAAAGCCAGCCAGGATTTGGAACAATGACTATTTCACCAAAATGTGCAGGATTTTCAAGCCATATACTAATGGCAAGTCCTTGAAATATACATAGCCCTACGGTTCCAAATCTTGTAATCTGTGTAAGTTTTCTGCGCCCTTCTACTCCACTCCGTCGTAGATTGTCAAAATAAGGTATTATAGATGTTAACAGTTCAAGAATAATAGAGACACTTATATAAGGCATTATTCCGAGTGCAAAGATAGTTGCATTACTGAGTGCTCCGCCTGAGAAAAGGTCAGCAAGTCCGAGTAATGTATTCGGGATATGCTCAAAAAATTTTGCCAGAGCTTTCCCATCTATTCCTGGAGATGGAACATAACAACCTATTCTATACACGGTTAAAAGCAGAATAGATATAATAATTCTTTTTCTCAGGTCTGGAATTTTAAAACTATCTCTAAAACCTTCTAACATTACTTCTCCTCTTTCTTAATTTTAATCAACTTTCCACCTGCTTTTTCTATCTTCTGCTTTGCTTTATCTGAAAACATATGTGCATGAATTTCAATTTTTTTCTTTAAAATACCTTTTCCTAAAATTTTTACCATGATTCCCTTTTTTATAATCCCTTTCTCTTTAAGAATCTCAGGAGTTACCACAGCATTTTCATCAAATGTTTTCTCTATCCTATCTAGATTAACAGTTTCTGGATAAATCTTTTTCAGGTGAGTAAAGCCATACTTTGGTAATCTTCTTATCAATGGCATCTGCCCGCCTTCAAAATTATAGGGAAGAGAAAACCCCTTTCTCGCTTTATGTCCTTTATGTCCTCTCGTGGAAGTTCCTCCATGTCCTGAGCTATCTCCTCTACCAACACGTTTTCTCTTATGTTTTGACCCTGCTGGTGGTTTAATCAGTTCTAACTTCATCTTCTTCCTTCCTTTTTAGTTTCAAAAGTGCTTTTATTGTGGCATTTATTACATTTAGAGGGTTTGTGGAACCAAATGATTTACAGGTAATATCTGAGATACCGCAAACTTCAAAAAATGCACGCATGGCTCTTCCAGCAACCATCCCATGTCCACGAACCGCTGGTTTTATAACTACACGTGAGGCGCCAAACTTTGCAGAAACTTCATGAGGTATAGTGGTTTCTTTAATAGGCACTGCTATCATATGTTTTTTTGCCTTCTCTGTTGCTTTCCTTATAGCTTCTGGGACCTCAGCGGCTTTCCCTATTCCAAAACCTGCTTTTCCTTTACCATCGCCAACGACTACAAGTGCTCTGAAATTAAGATTTTTGCCACCTTTTGTAACTTTCATTACTCTTCTTATTTCAACCACTACCTGTCTTTCTTCACTCGTATCAAATACTTGTTCCCTCATCAGAATTTTAACCCTCCTTTTCTTGCAGCTTCAGCAAAAGCTTTTACTCTACCTCCATATTTATAACCACTTCTATCAAAAACAACTTTAGTAATTCCTTTCTCTGTACACTTTCTTGCAAAAATTTCTCCTAATCTCTTTGCTCCTTCAACATTATATCCTTTTGTCTTATCTGGTTTGTTCTCCTTGAATTCTGAAGATAAACTTGAAACAGTTAATAAAATTTTACATGGGTAGTGTTCATCGTTCACAAGGGAAGCATAAAATCCCTTATTACTTCTAAATATAACTACCCTCGGGACTTCTGATGTGCCAGATATTTTCTTTTTTACCCTTAAATGCCTTTTTTTTCTTCGTGCCTCTTTTGTAATTTTCATTGTGTTGCTCCTACACCGGTTTTTCCTGCTTTATGTCTTACGTACTCGCCACGATATCGTATACCTTTACCTTTATAAGGTTCTGGTGGAAATATTGCCCTTACAGTTGCTGCAAAATTCCCTACTTTTTCTTTGTCCATACCTCTTATAAAAATCATTGTATTTCTCACAACTTCTACTTCAATACCTTCAGGGATATCAATTTCTACAGGTAGTGTGAACCCCAGCGTTAATACTAATTTCTTACCTTGGACTTCCCCTTTATATCCAACGCCATGTAATTCCAGTACCTTTTCAAATTTTTCATTTACTCCTTTTATTTTATTTAGAATTATTCGTCTTAAAAGTCCCTGTAATGCCTCTGTTTTTCTATATAATTTTCTATTTTCGGATGGGATTAGATTTTTAAGTGTTATAGAGCTATTCTCTAAAACTACTTCTATTTCTGAAGGAATTTTCTGTTCTAATTTCCCTGCTCTTCCTTCAAAAATAAGATTGTTCTCTTCTTTTTTCACCTTTACCCCTTCAGGTATTAAAATTGGTTTTTTACCTAATCTTGCCATGTTTTACCTCACCATATGTAAAATAAGAGCTCTCCACCTATTCCTGTTTCTTTTGCCTTTTTGCTGCTTAAGATTCCTTTTGATGTTGAAAGAACTGCTATTCCATACCCGGATTTGATTTCAGGAATTGTGTCTCTATCCACATATATCCTTCTACCAGGTTTACTAATTCTTTTTATTTCAGTAATTGCTTTTTTCTTCCCAGAGTATAACAGAAAAACTTTAAGATTTTTTACCTTCTCTTCTTCAGCAATTACATAGTCCTTTATAAACCCTTCTTCTTTTAAAACCTTAATAATCTCTTCTTTAAAACTACTGTACGGTATAGATATAAAATCCTTTTTCACTAAATTTCCATTTCTTATTCGGGTAATCATATCTGCTATAGGGTCTGTCATTACCATCTTATTCCTCCTACCAACTTGCTTTTTTTATACCAGGAATTTCACCTTTAGATGCAAGTTCTCTGAAGCATATCCTGCATATTCCAAATTTTCTATAATAAGACCTCGGTCTGCCACATTTCCAGCATCTGTTTTTTTTCCTTACAGAGAACTTTGGTTCCCTCTTCATCTTTTCAAAAAAACATTTTCTTGCCAATTATTCCTCCCTGATAGGAAATCCTAATTTTTTTAAAAATATAACTGTTTCTTTTCCTGTTTTAGCAGTGGTTATGATACTAACGTTTAGTCCTTTTACTTTGTATATTGTATTATAATCAATTTCAGGGAAAATGATATGTTCCTTAATTCCAATAGTATAACCGCCTTTATTATCTGTTGAATTTGGAGGTAGTCCATTAAAATCTCTTACACGGGGTAAAGCAACTGTAATCATTCTATCAATAAATTCATACATTCTGTTGCCTCTCAGTGTTACCATAACTCCACATATATCGCCTTTCCTTAAGTTAAAACCAGCGATTGACTTACGCGCTCTGGTGATTACAGGTTTCTGTCCAGTAATTAAAGATATTTCTTTCTGAATTGATTCAACAAGTTTTGCATCCTTATTATCTTTTCCTATTCCTGCGTTCACAACAACTTTTATAAGACGTGGTACCTGATACTGGTTTTTATAACCCATAATCTTCATCATCTCAGGTACAACCTTTT
This sequence comes from bacterium, assembly GCA_026414725.1. Taxonomy (NCBI): domain Bacteria; species bacterium. The sequence continues at coordinate 5,988 of JAOAIL010000008.1, read as the reverse complement.
CCTTATAATATATTTTTAACCGTGGTTCCATATTATTTTACCTCTACAATTTCATTACATTTCTTACAGTATCTTGTTTTTGTTCCGTCCTGAAGAATTTTTATCCCCAATCTTGTTGGTTTAGAACATTTCATACAGAAGAACATTACATTAGAGCAGGAAATTGGCTTTTCCATCTGGATAATACCACCCTGTTTATCAACATCTTTAGGTCGTGTATGTTTACGGACAAAATTTATACCTTCAACGAGTATTTTACTTTCTTCAGGGAAAACCTTTATTACCCTACCTTTTTTACCTCTGTCTTTACCTTTTATTACCTGTACAAAATCACCCTTTCTGATTTTATATCCCATTTACAGTACCTCCGGTGCCAGAGATATAATTTTTGTAAATTGTTTATCTCTTAATTCTTTAGGGACAGGTCCGAAGACCCTTGTCCCCCTCGGGTTTTTTTCATTGTCTATTATAACAGCACAGTTATGGTCAAATTTAATTATTGAACCATCAGGTCTCCTTATTGGTTTTACTGTTCTTACGATAACTGCCTTAACCTTTTCTTTTTTCTTTACAATTCCATCAGGAATAGCATCTTTCACACTGGCAACAACTATATCACCTACATTAGCATATCTTTTGCGTGAATATCCAGGAATTCCAATTACCATTATTTTTTTTGCCCCTGTGTTATCTGCTACCATCAAAATTGATCTTAATTGGACCATCTTACCTCTCTTCCCCTCTTTCTAAAATATCAACTATTTTCCATCGTTTTAGTTTACTTAAAGGTCTGCTTTGAATAATTCTTACTGTATCTCCTTGCTTAGATAGATTTTTTTCATCATGAGCTAATACTTTTTTTCTTTTTCTGAAATATTTTTTATAAATTGGATGTTGTACTCTCCTTTCTATAAGTACAACCCTTGATTTATCCATTTTACTACTTAATACTTCACCAATCTTTTCAACTTTTTTCTTTTTTTCTGCTTCCATGTTTTTCCCCAATAATAGTTTTCAAAATAGCTATCTCCTTCTTATGTTTTTTTATAACAGAAAAATCCTTTATTTGTCCTATCCGTAATTGATGTTTTATTTTATATAATTGTCCTTGCAATTCTAATATTCTTGAGTTTATCTCTTCAGTAGTCGCTTCACGCCATTTTTTAAGTTCTTCTTTTTTCATTTTTACATCTCTTCTTTTATATTTTTAACTATTAGTCTTTTAACTATCTTGGTTTTCAATGGTATTTTATGAGAAGCTCTTCTTAATGCTTCTACTGCCATATCTTCTGAAACGCCTCCAATTTCATAAAGAATCTTGCCAGGTTGTACCACTGCAACCCAGTGGGATACATCTCCTTTTCCTTTACCCATACGACTTTCCGCTGGTTTTTTTGTAACTGGTTTATCAGGGAAGATTCTTAACCATAATTTGCCACGGTTTTTCAAATGATGAGTAATAGCAATTCTACCTGCTTCAATCTGGGTATTAGTAACCCATCCAGGTGCAATTGTTTGCAATCCATAATCTCCATAAAATAGTGTATTACCTCTACTTGCTTTTCCTTTCGTCCTGCCTCTTTGCGCCTTCCTGTATTTGACTCTTTTAGGCATTAACGGCATCTTGCTTCTCCTGTTCAGTGTTGTTTTCTAAAATATCTCCGAGGTAGACCCATACTTTAAGTCCTACGGTTCCAGACCTTAGAAATGCTACGGACACAGCATAATCCACTTTTGCTCTTAATGTATGAAGAGGAACCTTCCCTTCTTTGTATAATTCAGACCTTGCAATTTCAGTACCACCTATCCTTCCACTTATTCTTATTTTTATACCCTGTGCTCCTGATTGTAAAGCAAGAGCCATAGCTTTTTTTATTACTTGCCGATGAGGTAGTCGTTTTTCTAACTGCATTGCTATAGAGTCAGCTAAAAACTGAGCACTGAGTCCTGGGGTTATTTCTAATACATCTATACTTACCTGTTTCTTAAACATTTGATATATTTCATCCCTCACCATATCAATTTCAGAACCTTTTCTTCCCAGTACTACACCTGGTCTTGTTGTATGGATTTTTATTATCAATTTATCTGTCTTCTCAATCTCTATCTTACTTATAGTTCCGCGGGGATACCTTCTGAATAGATATTCTCTTATAGATACATCTTCCTTCAATGATTCTTTAAACTCTTTTTTACCTGCAAACCAGTTTCCCTTCCACCTTTCTACTATACCTATTCTCAGTCCTACTGGATTTACTTTCTGTCCCATTTTATTTATCTCTCCGTTGAATTTCTTCAAGAACAACAGTAATATGACTTGTTCTTCTTTTTATCATTACTGCACGTCCCATAGTTGCGGCACGGAACCTCTTTAAAGCCGGTCCCTCTTCTACTCTGATATTTTTTATTTTCCATTCACTTTCGGGTGATTTCTGTTTTCCATTTGATATTGCAGATTTTACTACTTTTTCTAAACTTTTACTTGCTCTTCTGGAAATGCTTCTTATAATAGATAGTGCTTCATTAACTTCTCTACCTATTAATGGTTTCACTATCTCTCTTACTTTCCTTGGACTGTGTCTTACATATTTGGCTCTTGCCATAACTTCCATCTAAACACCTCTTCGTTATGTTTTTTCTTTCGTCTTTTCAGTATGTGCTCCATGTCCCCTGAATGTCCTTGTATATGCAAATTCTCCCAGACGATGTCCTACCATATTTTCTGTGATATATACATTTATAAATGTTCTACCGTTGTGAACAGCAAAGGTATGTCCGACAAATTCAGGTATTATTACTGAAGCCCTTGCCCATGTTTTTATAATATCTTTCTTCCCACTTTCCTTGCTCTTCCTTATCTTTTTTAGTAGATTTTCATCTACATAAGGTCCTTTTTTCTTAGATCTCATTTTTATCTCCGTCTCTGCAATATCTTACTACTTGATGGTTTTTTCTTATTTCTTGTCTTATATCCCTTTGCAGGTACACCTGTGGGGCTTTGTGAGATATTTCCTTTTCCTCTACCTTCACCACCACCGTGTGGATGGTCAACTGGGTTCATTGCAGAACCTCTTACAGTTGGTCTTATACCCATGTGTCTCTTTCTTCCTGCTTTACCTATAGATATATATTTATTTTCAGGATTACTTACCTGTCCTATAGTGGCCATACAGTTTATGTCAAAAAGTCGAACCTCTCCAGATGGAAGACGTACCTGAGCATATTGTTCACCCTTAACCATAAGTGTAGCAAGGGTACCTGCTGCTCTTACAATCTTCCCTCCTTTTCCAGGGGTAATTTCTAGATTGTAAATCTGAACGCCTTCCGGGATATTTTTAAGAGGTAATCTATGTCCTGGTTTTATTTCTGCATCTTCACCACATTTAATAATATCACCTATATTTAATCCAATAGGAGCTATAATATAACTTTTAATCCCATCATAATAATGAATGAGTGCTATTCTTGCTGAACGGTTAGGGTCATATTCAATACTTACAACTTTTCCGGGAATTCCCTGCCTGCCTTTAAAATCAATCAACCTGTAACGTCTTTTATGACCGCCACCTCTATGTCTTGCAGTAATAACACCCTGGTTGTTTCTCCCGCCTTTTTTCCTCATACCTCTAACGAGCGATTTTTCAGGTTTATCTCTTGTAATTTCTGAAAAATCAGGAAGTATTGTATGTCTCTGTCCTGGTGTTATAGGTTTTAACTTACGTAATGGCAATTTTATCCCCCTCTTTCAGTGTTACTATAACTTTTTTATATCCTGATTTATAACCCTCAATTCTAAATCTATAATTCTTTTTTTTAGGAGGTATATTGACTATATTTATCTTTTCTACTTTCACATTATAAATTCCTTCTATTGCTTCTTTTATCTGTGTTTTTCGTGCTTTCTTGTCAACTTTAAAAGTATACTTATTATCTGCCATTGCTCCTGTTGTTTTTTCTGTAACAAGAGGAAACTTTATAATGTTAAAATATTTACTTCTCATTATGGTCTCCTCCTAAAAAGTTTTTTATAGCGTCAAAAGTATTTTTATCTGCAATTATTTTATCAACGTTAATAATAGTATATGCATTTAATCTTTCTGGAAGATCATATTTTACAGATTTTATGTTTCTCAATGACTTTACAATTACATTGTTTTTCCATTGTTCATTATTTAATATAAAAAGAACCTTTTTGCCATTATATCCCAGTTTTTTAAGGAAGTCAGCAAAAATTTTTGTTCTGGGTTTTTCAATATTTTCCGTTATGAAAAGCGCAAGAGCATCTTCTTGTATTTTGCATTTTAGTGCTTCTCTCAGAGCTATCTTTCTAACTTTTTGGGGAATACATTGTCTGTAATTTCTCGGTTTAGGACCAAAAACCACTCCTCCATGACGCCATAAAGGAGTTCTTATAGAGCCAACTCTCGCACGTCCTGTTCCTTTTTGTCTCCAAGGTTTCTTACCACTTCCTGAAACTTCACCTCTAGTTTTGGTAGAAGATGTACCCTGTCTTTGATTTGCTAGATAGGCTGTTATGTAATAGTAAATAACATTTTGATTTGGTGTACCACCTACAAGCTCTTCTGACAAGAACTCTTCCCCTATTATCTCTCCCGCCATATTATAAGTATTTATTTTCTTCATTTTTTCAATGCCTTCTTTATAACTATACATCCGTTACATGGACCGGGGACTGCCCCTTTTATAAGTAGAATGTTTTCATCAGGAATAACCTTAACAATCTGTAAATTCTGTACAGTTACCCTTCTGTTTCCCATATGTCCAGCCATACGTTTACCTTTAAGAACTCTCGGTGGAGTTGTACCACCTATAGAGCCAGGAGCTCTATGTGACATAGAACCATGAGTTGCAGGACCGCCGGTAAATTTATGTCGCTTTACAACTCCCTGAAATCCCTTACCAATAGATGTTCCTGTAATATCAACATATTCCATTTCTTTGAATATATCAACTGTGAGTTTTTGTCCGATATTAAAATTAGCAATTTCACTATCACTTTTTAATCGTATTTCTTTTAAAATTCTCATAGGAGGTACCCCTGCTTTTTTAAAACAACCGAGCATTGGTTTGTTTAATTTTTTCTCCGGTACTTCTTCAAAACCAAGTTGAATGGATGTATATCCATCATCCCCTGATCTTTTAATATCTGTTATATAACAGGGTCCTGCCTTTATTATAGAGACAGGTACAACAGAACCATCGTCTTTGTATATTCTACTCATCCCTATCTTTTTACCTATCAAACCAATATTCATTTTAATCCTCTAATAAATTATCTCCCTTATTACTTCAGGAGAGTTACAAAAGGTAGGACTTCTCCTACATAAACATCCTCTTTTCAACTCAATTTCATTTCAACCTCTACACCTGCAGGTAAACTCAATCTGCTCAGTGAGTCAACTGTTCTCGCTGTTGGTTCTATTACATCTATTATTCTTTTATGAATTTCTAACTGAAACTGTTCTCTACTTTTTTTATTTACATGAGGAGACCTCAACACAGTGTATATCTCCCTTTTTGTTGGCAGGGGAATAGGTCCAGATACTTTTACTCCTGTTTTTTTCAACATTTCAACAATCTCTTTAGCTGACCTGTCAAGTACCCTGCAATCAAAAGACCTCAGTTTTATTCGCATCCTTTTTTTCTCCATACTTTTAAAGTCCTTTCTACTCGCAATAAAAATTTATTATAACATAAAATTTTGCTCTTGCAAATTTTTTTTAATTATTTAATTATTTCAGTTACAGCGCCTGCTCCTACAGTTTTTCCGCCCTCTCTTATAGCAAATCTCTGGCCTTTTTCAAGAGCGACAGGATAGATAAGTTCTACCTCCATTTCTATATTATCACCTGGTATAACCATTTCTACACCTTCTGGCAATTTTATCTGTCCTGTTACATCAGTGGTTCTTATATAGAATTGTGGTCTGTAACCGGTGAAGAATGGTTTGTGCCTACCACCTTCCTC
>JAOAIL010000007.1:57924-62586 GCA_026414725.1 bacterium | reverse complement strand
AGGATGCTTCAATTTCAGAAGGGATTCTATCGCATTACATACCTCTTCTTTATCTTCTCCTACCTCTTTCAAATACTCCATAGGAATTCCAAGATTATCTTCTTTCAGTGCCTCAAGACATCCCTGAAACCTCGCTATATACCAATCATCATTCAAAGACCCTATATATCCTATCTTCTTATACCCCCGGGAAATTAAATGTTTTGTCGCAATATATCCACCTTCAAAAAGTCCATGCCTTACTGTATGGTGTGAAGACAATCTCTTTGGTGGGTGTAAGATAATGTATGTGTTATTACCTTTATAATCTGCGATGTGATTATAAAGAAAATCGTAAAATGATATAATCACATCTCCATAAATACCTGCCAAAGTCCTGCTGTTTATATACTGGATTCTTATTCCATAACTTCTTGCTTCCTCTTCAATCCCGGAGATAATCTTTAACAGTGTAAAAGGAGCTGCCTTAATATCTCTGTCCCATACATCACCTACAAATACTCTTATTTCCTCTATCTCAAGGTTTTTAGCAACTATGACTCCTACCCTCGGTTTGTTTATTATAAGCCCTTCCCTTCTTAACTCATCAAGTGCCCTTCTTACAACTATATCACTCACTCCAAAACGTTCACATAGTTCTTGTCTTGTAAATAATCTCTCTCCTTTATTGTATCTACCGGTCTTTATCTCTTCTACCAGTGCTTCATATATACGGACCCATTTACTATCTTTTACTTTCATACTATATATTATTATACACATTTTTAAATTTTTGTCAAGTGGTATACACTTTTAGAAAAAAGAAGATGTCAACGTAATTAAAAACTGCTTTATTTTATTGAAGATTATTCTACAGTTACTGACTTGGCGAGGTTTCTGGGTTTGTCTACATCACAGCCCCTTTTTACTGCAGTAAAGTAGGCGAGGAGTTGTAGAGGAATGACTGTAAGGATGGGTTTTAGATATTCATTATTGACCACAGGGATATGTATAATCTCATTGGATATCTTTTCAATCTCTTCATCTACAAATTCCGCAACAGTAATTATATAACCTCCCCTCGCCTTTACCTCTTCCATATTATGCAGAACCTTTTGATACAGTTTGTCCTTCACAAGGATAAAAACCACAGGCATATTCTCATCAATAAGGGCAATAGGACCATGCTTCATCTCTGCTGCTGGATATCCTTCTGCATGTATATAACTTACCTCTTTCATCTTTAATGCACCTTCCAGTGCCACAGGAAACTGTATCCCTCTTCCTAAAAAAAGTGCATTCGTCCTATCTTTAAGTTGCTCTGAGAGATATTCTATTTTTTCTCTAAGCAGAATAAGTGAAACCCTTACCTTTTCAATGATATCAGCGAGTTCTTCCTTTTCTCTTTCAAAAAAAGAGATATCAATACATCCTTTTTTATAAGCAAGTATAAGTGTTAAAAAGTACAGAGCAACAATCTGTGCATTAAATGTCTTTGTTGCAGCAACACCAACCTCTGGACCAGCAGATGTATAAAAAACATAATCACTCTCTCTCGTAAGTGAACTGTTATAAACATTACAAATAGATAGAACTTTTGTCTTATCTTTTACTTCCCTTATTGCACCCAGCGTATCTGCTGTCTCTCCTGACTGTGATATTGCCACAACCATATCCTTATCCAGAATTACTGGATTACGATATCTGAACTCTGACGCATATTCCACCTCCACAGGTATCCTTAAAATCTCTTCCATAAAATACTCCCCTATAAGGCCAGCATGCCAACTACTTCCACAGGCAACAATAATAATCCTCTCTGGTATATCTATCACATCCAGATATTTTGAGAATTCCTTACACAGGGATAGCCATGTCTCCTTTATAACCTCTGGCTGTTCCATTATCTCTTTTTCCATATAACTCTTAAACCCTTCTGACAGACCCCCTTGATGTAATCCCTCTGTTGTAGTAAATCTTTTCTCTTTCTCTCTTCCAGTAATATAGTCAATAACCTTTACTTTTTTATCCAGAATAAACAGTTCTCCATCATCTAAAAATATTACATTGTTTGTGTATCTCGCTATGGAGTTTATATCTGAAGAAACAAAAAATCCATCATTATTTACTCCAACAATCAGAGGAGAACCGTTTCTGGCACCTATAATCTTGTTCTCACCTTTCTTTATTACGAGGATGGCAAAACTTCCTTCAAGTTGCTTAAGGGAATTCTTTACTGCTTCTTCAAAAGGATATAGTTTGGTATTCTCTTCAATCAGGTGAGCAATTACCTCAGTATCTGTCTCTGAAACAAACCTGTGTCCTTTCTCTTCAAGTTGTTTTTTAAGATAGTTATAATTACTTATAATCCCGTTATGTACTAAAGCAATCTCGTTTTTACAGTCAGTATGAGGATGTGCATTGGTTAAATCTACCTTTCCATGGGTTGCCCACCTCGTATGGGCAATTACAGAAACTTTTTCAGACACACCCTCTGGCAAACTATCTGCAAGTTCATCTATTTTACCTTTACCTATCTTTTTGTCTATTTTGATTATTTTATCTCTTAATAATGCATAACCGCAGGAGTCATAACCTCTGTATTCAAGTGCCTTCAACCCATCTTTCACAATCTGCCTTATATTTCCTTTACCCGAAAAGCCCAATATCCCGCACATAGTTATAGATTAATCCTCATCTCCACTTCACCTGTGATACGAAAACCACACCTTTCGTAGAAAATAATATTTTTGGTTTCACAATTGAGTATAACCTTATAGCATCCCCTCTCTTTTGCTTTTTCTATCAAAAACTTTACCATTGCAAGCCCTATCCCTTTCTTCCTGTGTCTTATATCAGTTACAACATTTTCCAGATGTGCATAAGGTCTTCCACCATGAGAAAGGTTTTGTTGTATAAGAAGTGTTGCTGTGCCTAACAATACCCCATCTTTATCTTCAACAACACAGAGGCAATAATCAGTGTTATTTAAGATATTCTTCAAAATACCTTTCCCTTTTTCACTATCTAAATTCTCTCCTTCCTTTGGTGGACTTAACTGAGAAAGTAGATTTACAATACCTTCAAAATCTTTTGTCTGTGCAATCCTTACTTCAAAATCCATACCTTCCTCCTTTTGGTTCTTTTTATTACACCTGCACAATATGTATTCCACTTTCTTTAAGTTTCTTTATCGTTCTCTGATATAAATCTCCCTTGTTTTCATCTGTAATCAGTGTATATCGTTTCTTATTTTTTATATCTATTTTTATCATCCTCATACTTCTTGTCTGATATGTACATTCCCTGCCTATCTTTGAACTATCTGCAAGAATAATTACCTCACCTGCCTTTCTTATAATATGTTCCACCTGCTGGACTGTATTTATATCATCTGAACTTAAACCCTTTGTAGAAATTCCAGGACTACCGAGGATAACCTTCTGGATTTTGGAAAAGTTATAGTGGATATCTACAATGCTAAGGTTTTTCCGGGAAATCTCACCTGATACAATACCTATAAAATTCTCAAGAAAAAACCTCTCATATTTTTTTAACCAGAGATTTAATACAAAAAGGTTGTTCGTCCATATCTTAAGCATAAAGTGTTTATCTGACTGTGCGAGATGCTCCCCGAGGTAAGAGACAGTAGTACCTGCACCCAGAAATATCTCATCTCCAGAACTGACGAGTTCTAAACATTTTTTTGCAATCTTTTCCTTTGCGGACTGGTTGAATCTACTTCTTTTCTCAAACGATAGAAAAAGGTCTTTGATATCCATACAAAATATTTTACAATATGTTTTGCAATTTGTCAAGTAAATTGTAAAACATATTAAAAGAGATACCTGAAAGAGTGTTTAAATCTGACCAGAGATAATCTTTGGGAAATGCAGAAGAAGGTAAAAATCTCTATCCTTTTACCGATATTGTTTTACTTCTGAAGCAGATTTTTAATATACTCAAAATNATCAAGTGTTCCTTCTTCTACATCTGATGGCTCTTCATACTCAAGTCCAATATATCCAGTATAAGCAGGTAAAAGTTTCTCAAATATCTTCTTATAGTCAATCACTCCTTCGGATAACCTGCAGTATTTCGGATTTCCGTTATCATACTTTACACTCTTAAAATGTGTAAACCCGATATACGGCAGTATATAGTCAATGGCTCTTAAAGGGTCCTCTCCATAATATAGGAAGTTTGCAGGGTCATAGTTTATCTTCACATTGGAAAGCCCTACCTCTTCTATAAGTTTTTTACATTGTTCTGCAGTTCTCATTAAACCACCATGGTTTTCTACAATTACCTCCATACCATACATATCTGCCATCTTCCCTGTCTCTTTCAATTCTCTCACTACCGTCTTAAACATCTCTGGTGTATCTTCCCATATATTACATACCCTTAAATACTTTACCTGCAATATCTCTGCCAGAGGTATCTCTTCTCTCCACTGGTCTGTAATGGATACCTCAATAAACCTTATTCCTCTACTGTCTGTTATCTCTCTGGCTCTTTCTATCTCTGCTTTATCCCTTTTAAAGAGAAGAGGAAAGTTCTCTCCACCTTTAAATACAAACATACTGCATATATCTTTTATCCCAATCTTCTTCATAAAATCACAGTACCTCTCAAAATCCCAGAACCTAAACCCCCATGGCGAACTTGTATATTTCATCT
>JAOAIL010000007.1:0-57826 GCA_026414725.1 bacterium | reverse complement strand
TAAGTATCTCTCTGTTTTCATCCAGTTTCTTATACGCCTTCGGCGCATCCTCTACATACATCTCTTCTGTATAAAGTGATTTTGCATCAAACTTCCCTTCTGATATAAGTTTTAATATCTCTTCCTTCCCTCCAGGGTTGATGGCAATTGTTGCAGTCACTGCCAGGTCACTGCAGTTCCATCTCGCATATCTTGTAATAATTATCGGCTGTCTGTACTGTCCCTGAAGATGGACCCTACCTCCAGGTCTTACATAGTCAAAAAGTTTATTTACTGCAGAAACATCCCCGCTGCATTCTATAACCACATCCACCTGCTTACCATCATTTATATCAAATATCTCTCTGGTTGACTTTGGATTGCTTCCATTTACAAGATACTCAGTATACTTCTTTGCAAGTTTTAGCCGCTCATCAAGTATATCAGTAGCAATTACCTTCCCAGCACCATATAACTTCGCAAGTTGAACAGCAGAAAGTCCAATCACTCCCATCCCTATCACAAGTACTGTTTCTCCCGGATATACCTTTACCCTGTCTATACCCTTCTTTGCCACAGCAGAAAGATATGCCACTACTGCCTCTTGATAACTTACATTGTCTGGAATCTTTGCAGGTCTATCCATAGGGAAAGGAGCGGTTTTAGGATTCTCTATTGCATATTCACACTGACCTCCCCATGCAGCCATATAGTCAGGATAGTACCTTATCTCATTTGCCATCACCCTATCCCCAACCTTCAGTGTCTCTCCTGTATTTGTTTTAGGCGCATTCTTCCCCACATAAACAACCTCTCCTACCTCCTCATATCCAGGCACACAGGGATACCATACACCTTCTCCGCCTGCCTCACCTCTATACACCGCCATCTCTGTCCCTATAGATATCCCGCTGTATTTTGTCTTTATTACTATCGTTTCATCATCCATTTCTGCAAATTTTATTTCCCTTACCTCTACCTCCCGGGGTCTCTTAAAAATTATTGCTTTACCTTTCTCGTACATCTCACTCCTTTCTGTTATTTAAAGTTTTTCAACTCTGGCTTTATAAATATCTGCTGTATCTCCTTTTTTCCATTTAACATTCCGAGTAAAATCTCTGCCGCCTTTTTCCCCATCTCCTCTCCTCTCTGCTCAACAAAAGGAATAGTCCCTCTTACTACCAGATGAAGACCCACTTCTGACATCTCACTTAAACTCAAATCTACAGGGTCAAATCCTGCTATCAGTACATCATCAGGAATTTTAATTCCCTTTTCATAAAAAAATCTGAATCCTTTCTTAAAATAAAGTAAACTTTCAACAAATATCGCATCCGGGTTTATCTTAGAAAACATCTCATTAAGTATAGCAGGATACTCAGAACTATCAGACACTTTCCAGATAAGTTTATTATCTATATTTAAGTCAGCATCTCTTAAAGCATCTTTATATCCTTTAAATCTTTCTTTCAGTACTATCAGTTCTTTATTACTACCAGCATATGCAATTTTCTTTCTTCCCTTTTTAATAAGATATTTCACTGCTTCATATACACCGTACCAGTTATCACTTACAACAAAACTCGTATTTATCTCTGGCAGATAATTATCCACAAAAACCAAAGATGTATTCTTACAAAATCTTTTAATAAACTGTATCTCCCTGTTATTATGAGGTGCAAAAATAATACCGTCTACTCTTCTTGACTCCATTATTTTAAGATACTGCTTTTCTTTTTTCCCCAATTCAGAACTTACTACAATACTCACATAATCTTCCTTGCTCAACACCTTCTCTATTCCGCAGAGGATATTCAGATTAAAAATCCTTGAAAGGTCTCCAAGAATAATCCCGATACTCTGGGTTTTTTGTGTCATAAACTGGAGAGAAAGGATATTGGGGTTATACTCCTCTTCTTCAAGTTTCCTTTTAATCCTTTCAGCTAGTTCCCTACTTATTTTTTTCTCCTTCCACCTATCGTTGTATACATAAGACACAGTCGCTATAGAAACCCCTAACTCTTCTGATATCTCTCGCATTGTTTTCATATTAACATTATACTTACGATGCCATTTTTGTCAATAGTTAACCGATTAAGTTCAATTTTGTAATCATACGAATAGAGTAGATAGATAATAGTTTAAATTATTATCCTCTACCTCGAATGGGTAGGACAAAGGTGAGTGTGAACCCTTTTCTTTACTTTCCACCCCCACCTAATTCCTCCCCCCTCATATGAGGAGGAATTGCTCTTTTCCCCTCGCCCTTGAGGGGAGAGAGCCAGAGGGAGGGTGAAACCTTTCATTCTTCTCTATCTCCACCTGTTCTTGCCCTGACGGGCTTCAGTCAACGGGCTCACCATCTCGCCCTCTGTGCTATACGGTGCTCCTTACCCGTCGCACCAGTATCCTCCCCCTCATATGGGGAGGATTGCTTTATCTCCTCTCCCTTGAGGGGAGAGGGGCAGGGTGAGGGTGAGACCTTCCCCTTTACTTTCCCCGCTCATATGGGAAGGAATTTCTATATCCTTACTTCTGCTACCTTATTTATAATGCAGGTGTTCCCATGCATCTCAAATCAAGTTCTATAAGCACCTCTGGAGAAGTCCCTACATATGTCTTCTTACCCTATCGCGAATATTAAAGCCACCACACATTCCTGCAATCTTTTATACCTCTCTCAACCTTGCCTTCACCTTCTCAACAAAATTCCAGCCACCTGTATACAATTGATTCTTAATTCATCTTCAAATATCCTGAAGTTATTTTCAGATGGTCCATCTTTATATAATCCCCTCCAGTTCTTCCCGCATCTTTCATATAATGTTGTATCAAACTCTAATATCTGTTTCAGTCCTTCTGGTTAAATAACTTTGAAGTTTAATCTATCCTTTGTTTCTTAAAGTATTGACACAATCCTCGGTGATATCTCAGAAGATATTATTATAGGAGGGTCCAAACATAATCCTTTTGCTGAAGGGCCTATATCAAACCATAATCTATAAAGTAGTTGTCATCTCTTAGGTTTATCAAACCATCAGATGATACTATTTAACTGAACATCTACATTAAACTTCTTCTTTGCCTCTTCTATATCTTCTTTATATTGCTGCACCAGTTCTTCCAAAACATTAATTTTTTATCCACTATCTATTTTTCATCTTTATCTTGCTTTTTCATATAGTGGATTGTATCTACCACCTTTTTATACCCCATCTTCTCATACATCTTTTGTGCTGGTATATCAATAGAAAGTGTTGAAACACTGAACCTTTTAAATCCATCTTCTTCCATCCGTCTTTTTATCTCTTTCTGCAAAAGTGTACCTATACCCCTTCCCTGATATGAAGGATGAACAGCATTGTTCCCGATAGTACCAATCCCTCTTTCTCCATCCTTATAATATGTCGCATACCCCACTATCTTGCCTTCTATCTCTGCAACTATACAGCAGTAGATATTCCCTTTAAAGTATCCTTCAACCTCCATGTTTTTATATTCATACCACTCTTTACCACCCAATTTCTCTCCATAAAACTCTTCCTGTATCTTTCCTAAACTGTATCCTTCAAAGGCAAGGCGGGTAATCTCAAGAATAGAGGGTATATCACTAAACCGTGCCTGTCTGATAGTAATCCCTCTATCTTCCAAATATGGGAAAAAACACCCTTGCCTGTCCATCTCTTCAGCAACTTTAACAACATCATTGACATAAACTTCAAGTTTATCAAAATCAATAAGTTCTACTCTGTCATAGGTGGTATGGAGATAGTTTTTTCCAAATAAAATTGCATCTGTAAACCAGATATACGGAACGCCGTACTGATATGCAACTCCATTATCTCCACCAGGGGACTCTCTCTTTTTAATCTGATATCTCTGGCTTAATGTTATCCCTCTAACAAAACTCTTAAACCTTTCGTTTCCGTCTATAATAAGTGTTGGTATTCCTGTTATATCTCCCACACCATCTACATCAATATATCCAGTACAGTGTTTTATCTCAGCAGTTCGCCTTTTGAAAAAATTCTGTGCGCCTCTGCCTGTACAGTCATTACCTCCATACTCCTTGCTCCCTGTAAATAAGATATAAACTGTATTATTCATACGTTTTTGTGAGAGTATGCGGGCAACCTCTAATACCACTGCAGTCCCGGAGGCGTTATCCAGTGCCCCTTCAATGAATGGAGTACTGTCATAGTGCGCACCTATAACAAACCATTCCTTACTCTTTCCTTCTATCTTTACCACAACATTCTGGGACTTATTCCTTTTTTCTTTCTCCCCTTCAACACTCATTATAAACTTCTTCCCTTCGTATCTCTTTAATTCATATCCATCTTCCATACTTACTGCTACTACAGGCATTTTAATATCTGGCTCCCTAACTACTTTTGTGTCTATTGTGCCAAAATGGGAAGAGACCACAACAAGTCCTATAAGTCCTCTTTCCTCAAGTGAGATAACTGTTCTGTGTCTTGTAAATCTATCTGTCTCAGATAGAAGTAGTCCTATCCTACCTTTTATCTGCTCTGTTTCAGGTAAAGGAGTATCCGCACTCCCTAAAAATACAAGTTCTCCTTCTACTTTCCCTACAGGAGAAAACTGGACAGGTAAGGATGTAAATTTCTTATTGTCTTCTACTGATATAAGAAAGGATGAGGTGGCTATATGAGATGGTGAATCAAACTCCTCCATACATACATCCAGACCCATTTTCTCTAATCGTTCTTTAAGATATCCTGCACATTCATATTCATTTTTACTACCAGGTGCTCTGTGTCCAATCTGTTTACATATATACTCTATACTCTTTCTTATATTTCCCATCTCTAATCCTTATCTTTCTCCTAATTTTTCATCCGCTATCTTAAGAAGATTTAAAAGTTCTTTCTTTTTATTCTCATCAAGTGGACACCTGTTAGGTGCGTTCTTTATGAGTTCTCTCGCCTTTTCTCTCGCATTATCCAGCATCTCCTTAGGATTGTTTATCCACGCTGATGGAAACTGGGTATCCATAAGTTCTGAAATCCATCCATATCTTCTATAGTATTGAAATGTATGCATTGAGTCAAGGAAATATGCACCTCTTACTGAAATCTCTTTAATCAAATCTTCTCCTATTGTCTCATCACTTATATCAAACCCCTTCACAAATTCTTTAATTGCTGATATAAGTTCCATATCTATAACCAACTGTAAAATACTTCCCACATCCCCGTCTGCCAGTGTCCCTAATGCACCAAAATTCCTGCCCCCTGAAGCAAATACTATAGCCATACCAAATGCTTTTTCCATAGCACTCTGCAGTCCTGGTTTTTTAGCGCTGGTATAAAAAAGATTTCCGGTGGACATCCCAAAAGGAGATGTACCAAAGAGATAAGAAGAAATCTGAGCACCAGCAGTATTCAAAATTAGTGTCTGGGGGCTCCATTCTCTAAATATCCCCCCTTTCATATCAAAACCCATTATTCCTGTCATCCACCGCGGTAAAACACTATCCACAGCAAGTCCTATGGCATTCACTCCTATAACCTCAGCGGTTATCAGTGTTAAAGCGCCATCATAGGTAACAGGGGTTGCAACACCACAGACAGGCATGGCTGTATAATCCAGAGTTCTACCTGTAAGTGCTCTCAACTTCATCGCCGCTTCTATACCATCTCTGGATATCATAAAAGGTGTGTTTATCCAGACCTTACAGGGTAAAAGTAATTTTTTAATCCCTTCCTCTCTTGAACCATAATATATGGTGTTCGCCTCTACAAAATAATCCAGTATTTCAGGAGAATAACAGGAGACACGATACGGTTTATCACTATTAAGCATAATCGTTATATATGCATGCAATTCCCTCGTTTTAAGTGGTGCATCTGTAGGAATAAAGGTAGGATGGGTTCTATCAAGTCCGGGATAGGTATTGACTACACGAGAAAAGTCAGCCAGGTCATCCTTTGTTGCAGGTCTTATTGTATCTTTTTCTATATCATGTGCCCATAGTGCCTGTCCTGATGCTGCATATCTTATTTCCTGCGGTGCTACTGGATACTTATCTCCACCTCTGGAAAGATTCTTCTGCTTCTCTTCTTTAATCCTGGCTAATGTCTTTTCTATCACTTCTGGAGTGAACCTTACTTTATTACCTTCTATCTGAAACCCAAAATTTCTCAAGTACTCCATAAACTCTACTGTTCCATCTATTGTCCACGGCACTTCTCTTAAAATACGTATTGATGCATCCACAATCTTTTCTATATCCTCTCTATCAAACTCTGCACATTTCGGAACAAGCCATCTAAAGCCCATTTTCTATCCCCCTTTAAGTAAAAGTTCTACACATACTTCAATAGCAACCTTTTCAAGTAGTATCTGTTTCTGTGCTGGTGTATTCGGATTATGCATCTGAACTTCTATAGTAATACATGGAGTCCCTGTTTTCATCGTAAGCCAGTCAATGGAAATCTTCCTCCTTTCTTTAGGATTGTTTAAATCCTTATCCCTTTCCACCAGCCGTGTGTAATACTCTTTATCCTGATATGGACTCCCACCAACCTCCCTCCATCTTCTGTTTATCTTCTCTTCTATCTCATCCGCTCTTGCAATTGCATCAGGAGGTATCCATGCCTCTCTCGGGTGGATTACCATACAGTCCTTATCGGGATACATCTCTGTCTGATGAAGTTCTAAAAACAAGTCATCTTTACTGTATTGAAACTCATCAGATATCCTCTCAACCAGCTTCCACCAGGTACATCCCTTATAAAAATGTGGTTCTCCATACCATTTCTCTGAAAGTTTCTCCCATACAATCCCAATCTCTTCTAATCTTTCCACCTCCTGGTTGAATACAGGATGGTTATGCCAGAACTCATTAACTATATTAGGTGGAGGATTACCCATCAATCTACCAACCATAATATAAATGAACTCTTCTAAAGAAAATCTTGTTCCATCCCAGAACTCCACAGGTGAGTTCTTCCTGCCAAACGGATTGCCTATGGGAATACAGGTAAGCCGGATATTCTTCAGGATTTCTTCTCTCGGAAGTTGAGATACATTCCCTTCTGCATCTTTCCCTGTAATCAGTTCACTTAGAAACTCCATAATTGCTACTGTCCCTGCTGGCTCATGGGCATGAGGAACTGCAACTAAAAGATTTCTTTTTGGAAGATTATTCCTTTTCTCTACAGTTATTGCATATACCTTATCCCCTGTAAACTGGGTTTCTTCATCTATCCTTACAATGTCAGTATAGTCCCTTGCCCATCTAAAAATATCTCTGTTTATCTTCTCTGGTTTACTCATCTTCATCTAATAATACCTGTTCTTTTTTATATAGTATCATCCCTTTTAACAAACTCAAAACGTTTACCCATTGCTTATTAAATACTGTATTGGTAAATCGGATTATTTTATGTGTAAAGAGAGATATTTCTTTAAAGTGGTATAATGTTTCCCCTCCCGAGATATCATCATTTATTCATCGTAAATTTTTTCAGTATTCCTAGTTTCCAACCTCCACGAGGGCATATGTATCAATATTCTGTAAGTTCAGATGCAGGACGTTCTCCTGCTGTGAGGAACTGAGTGTAGCACCATCTGCAAAAAGTAGTTTTGCCCATTTTACTCCTAACACATCTATCTGGAAGTTGTTTATTATTTTATCACTTGAATTAACTATTAAAATTATCTGCCTGTCCTTACTCTTAAACATCCTGCAGAATACCTCAAACTGTTTTTCTACCGGTTCAACATTTTGTATATTGAGAACCTCAGGAGCACCGGTTTCCTTAAGAAATTGTAATAAAAGGTCAGAAAGTTCCTTTAAGTTGAATTTGTCTTTTGGCAGGAAATAGATTGTTCCCTTACCATAGTTTACTTCTGTAAGTTCTGTTTTACTGGTATCAAAACGCAATGGTTCAGGGATATTTGCTTTTCCATATGGAAGTTGCCAGGGATTTGTACACAGATAAAGAACCTTACCACCCTTCTCCAGGTAGTTTAAAAAAGAAGTGAGAGCAGAACGTGAACCATCGGGCTCGCAGTTGAAATATTCATCACAGAAGATTATCCGAGGTGTCTTTTCTGGACTTAAATCATACACATCATCAGGGGTTATATGCCTGAATGAAACACCCTTTGAATAGAGTACCTTATCAATCTCAAGAGGTAGCCCTGTACCCTTGTCTGCAACCAGAAAGTCCAGAGATTGGTTAGAAACTGCTACAACAGGTGTGGACTGCCGATTGACAAAGAAATCGTTCATTTTCTCTATGAATTCATAAATCTCTTTTAATACATAGTATGACTTCTTTGGAATCCTGTCAGCAGTTACAAGTCCCCATCCATCTTCTTGATGGTCCAGTTCATCTGGCTTACACCCTTTATACCACTCATCACAATACTCAAAAACAAAGATACCTGCAACTTCAGGATGAAGTAATACATTCCAGATATTCTGTTTTAATAATCGGGCTGCATAATCTTCATTTTTATTAAAGGTAGATATCCCTGTCTCGGTTATAAGGACTGGCTTCCCCTTCCCTGTCGCAATAAAGTCATTGACAAACCTGTTGAATTTCGCCCAGTCATCTATCCAGTGCCAGTAAATCTGGTCTCCGGGAAAATCCAGAAAGGATAATTGTGCATCCTCAGTACAAGGGTCCCAGCGATTGCCCATCAACTTACCATAAGAGGTCAATCTCTCGGAATCCACTCTTTTTATAGCATCATGGCCAGCTTTAATAAATTCTTCAAAACTTCTATTCTGGAATAACCAGAACTCATATCTGAGCCGTCGGGTTGCTAATGGCGTAACCTCTTTAAAGTCCTTAAAGTTTGTCCCGCAATATTTATTTAGAGATTCTATCGTCTTGAATCTTTTAGCAAGCCATGTACGGAATCTCTCCTGTGTTGGTGCTTCAAAACCAACATATTCATAATTCTTGGTGGCAGAATTGTACCCAACACCTGTATATTCATTTCCCAAAAGCACCGCTGGTACACCTTGAATACCCTTTATTTTCTCTGCATACTCTTCGCACTGCTGTGCAAACTTCTGCTGTGTCTCTGGGTCACTGAATGCAATACTGTGTTTGCTCCCGTTAGAGAATTCCGCTGACATCCCTCCTTCACAATGGACAGTTGGGAGAGTATAAAAACCATTAGAAAGATTTGCTTTAACCCCCTCTGGAGAGGCAGGTCCCCAGACCCTCAATGCATTGGCATGAACATCTTTCAGAAACTTTATATCAAGTTTGATTGTTTCTTCTGAACGGTTCCATCCTTCTGTTTTATGCCAGGGTGAAAACCCGACCCCTCGCAGAAAAATTAGTTTACCATCCTTATCACACCAACCTGCACCGAAACAGAAATTTGATATAGTGAAAAAACATGCCAGCAGTATAAACCAATACCTCCCCTTTTTATTCATATAACACTTCCTCTCTTTAATTAAAAATTAAAAACTATAACTTACCGGTCTTTCCAGAGTTTTTAATCTTTCACTATTACATCCTTCTACATGACCATCCAAAAATAAAACATTCGCTATTCCATTATGACGTTTAGCTACCTGATTTGGATCGCCAGAATTAGAACCAGTGTAGACATATTTGCACATGCTACCAGTTAAAGAACCTCTGGCTGAATCAAATATAATTCCAGCATTGCTCGGAGTTCTACTCATCCTTTTGACGCATGGATGACCCCATGACCATGCTGTTAAAAAACCATAGGTCTCGTCATAATTTACGAATTTTTTTCTTGGTCCACTGGGACAAATTAAACAATCTCTATTAGTTCCGTTAATGTAATTACTATTAACTAACTGCCATCCCCAATGTTTATACCAGGTAACGCTATCATTAACAAGCGGTCCCCAGCCATCATAGTCATCACAGTACATTAAATAAGCAACCCCAATCTGTTTTAAATTACTTATACACTTTGCCGCTCTTGCCCTTTCCCTCGCCTGGGATAGCGCCGGTAGCAACATTGCTGCTAAAATCGCAATAATTGCCACCAC
Source organism: bacterium (assembly GCA_026414725.1). Taxonomy (NCBI): domain Bacteria; species bacterium. Next base: position 47,820 of record JAOAIL010000007.1, on the reverse strand, counting down.
TACTAACAACTCTATTAATGTAAATCCTTTTCTCCTTTCCATCTTATTTTCCTCCTTTCTCCCTTTATTTCAATTTTATCTATGTGTTTACCTGCATCTGGGTTGGAAGCCCATTTACCTTTTTGTTTTCTATCTTTCCCTTTCCCTCACTCACCTCCTTTACACTTCCTCTTTCAATAAGTTCTCCTTCAAGAAGCACGTGTTCTCTTCTGTGTTTTATAATAAGTTCTACTGCTTTTCTCCCCAACTCTATATTAGGCGTTCTTATTGTTGTTATCTGTGGAGATGTCGTTCTGGAATATAAAAGGTTGTGGAACCCTATAATAGAAATATCATCAGGAACTCTTATCTTTTTATTCTGTAGTATCTGGAATATCTTAAATGCAATAAGGTCATCTGTAGCAAATATTGCTGTAGGTGGACTATCTAATGTTATTAATTCTTCAGTTGCCTTTTTTATCCTTTCTACATCATAATAAACACCATCTTTTTCATACTCCTTTTTTACAGGATATCCATATTTTCCTAATGCTGTTCTGTATCCAGATATCATTGCACTATCACTTCTATATTGCCACATATCCTTTGAACTCCTTATAACAATAGCAATCCTCTTATGTCCTTTCTTAATAAGGTATTCTGTGGCAATAAATCCACTGGATTCATAGTTTATCACTACGGAAGAGATATCTGTATTTAAATGGAAAGTGGAATTGATAATTACTTTCGGACCTGTAAAGTCCTCCAGTAGTTCCATACATAGAATATCAGGAAGTCCCTCTTTATCAATAATGAGCCCATATGGCTTTTTCTCATTTAATATCTCTTTCAATCCTGAGTAGGCATTTTCTTTCACACAGTGTATATCTATATTAAACCTGTATATCTCTGCCTCCTCTTCTATTCCTCTAAGAACTTCCTGAGTATAAAGATGCTCAAGCCGTTTATCGTCAGGGCATATGACAAGTATTTTATTTCTATTCTGCTCTTTAATAATCTTTCTGTCTTTTTGATAACGCACATATGTCCCAATCTTTGTCTTTCTACTTAATAATCCTTCTTTTTCAAGATTGTTGAGTACCCTGTTCAGTGTATGAACGTTTACACCAATGAGAGATGCCCATCTCCTAACAGGAGGTAGTTTTGTATCATAAGGTATCCTGCCTGTTATAATTGCTTCTCTTAAGGCACTCTCTATCTGTACATAATATGGTCTTTTATCTTCTCTTCTTATCTTAGGGATATACATTTTGTTCCTATTGTTATATTTTTCTAATTGTATTATATCATACAGAAAAATTTTTGTCAAGTACTCATACAGATAAGGAGATAAATAATACTTTAAACCATTTCCCTCTCCTTTGAGGAAAGAGGATAAAGGTGAGGATGAGACCTTTCATTTACTCTCCAACCCCACCAGCACCTCTATAATATGGGAAGAAATCCTATAACCTCATTACTTCTGCTACCCTATCTATAATATCTATTCTATGTATGTCAAATTTTCCATTCTATATATTGCACTGGAATAAAATATGGACTGTACTGGATTTTCTCAATAGTAAGGGAGAGATTAAATAAGGAAAATAAAGAGGAAAAAATTAGACTGATAATCTTTGTGAAATAATTAAAAGAACATCTACTCTATATATACTTTTCCTTTTAATTACCAACTGGCAGTTACCTGTTTTTCTAAAGTTCTTAACCTGGTACTATTACATCCCTCCACATGACCATCCAAAAATAAAGCATTTGCTATTCCATTATGACGTTTAGCCACGAGACATAGGTCACTAGAATTATAATAACTGTAAACAAATGCATTCATAATACCTGTTAAAGAATTCTTGGCTGAATCAAATATAATTCCGGCATTGCTCGGAGTTTTACTCATCCTTTTGACGCATGGATAACCCAACGGATGCCCTTCTCCCCAATCTAATAAATAACCATAGGTCTCACTATAATTGATAAACTTCCTTCTACCTGCTACACTTGGGCAAAGCAAACATTCTCGGTTAGAAAGGTATTGATAATTAACTAAGAACCATCCCCAATGATAACCCGCTACCGGGTCCGTGTCCTTGATGCGCGGTCCCCAGCCATCATAGTCATCACAATACATCAGATAAGCAACCCCAATCTGTTTTAAGTTACTTATACACTTTGCCGCTCTTGCCCTTTCCCTTGCCTGAGAAAGTGCAGGTAGCAACATTGCTGCTAAAATCGCAATGATTGCCACCACTACAAGCAACTCTATCAAAGTAAATCCTTTTATCCCTTTCATCTTCTTTCCCTCCTTTCTTATTTTCTTATGTCATAAATTTTAAACTTTGTCAAGTATGTTTTTGTAAGAGAGAAGATACCATGTATAATAAATACATTATGAAGTATCTTTTATTTTTCCTATCATTCCTGATGGTAACCTTCGGGACTGCTGATGAAAAACTTATTATTATCTCTCCACACTGGGAAGGTGTACGGATTGAAGTTGAAAGAGCATTCAATAACTGGTATGTTAAGAATTATGGAGAAAAGGTAGAGATAGAATGGATTGACCAGGGTGGAACATCTGATGACTTGAAGTTCGTAGAGTCCCTTTTTAAGAAAAACCCTGAAGGTATAGGTATTGACCTGTTCTTTGGAGGTGGAATAAATCCATATCTTACACTTAAAGAGAAAGGATTATTACAACCATATAAAGTGCATCCAGAAATTTTAAGAGACATACCTACCCGCTGTGCAGGAATACCTAACTACGATAAGAACTTCTACTGGTATGGAGTTGTTTTAAGTGGATTTGGTATCCTTTATAACAAAAAGGTTTTAGATTATCTTTCCCTTCCCTATCCTTCCTCCTGGGAATCTCTCACAGATAAAAGATACTATAGTTGGGTGGGAAATGGGGACCCGAGACACAGTGGAAGTTTGCATATGATGTATGAGATAATCCTTCAGGCGTATGGATGGCAAAAAGGATGGGAAATCATCTTCGCTATTGCAGGCAATACCAAAACATTTACAGCGAGTGCCTCTTCTGTTGCGAAAAATACTTCACTCGGAGAAGTGGCTGCTTCTCTCTGTATTGACTCCTATGCTCTCGCTCAGATAGAAACCAATGGTTCTGAAAATATGGGGTTTGTCCTTCCTGAAAACCTCACTGTAATAAACCCTGACGGTATAGGAATTTTGAAAGGCGCTCCTAATCTTAAAGTGGCACAACGACTTATTGATTATCTTCTTTCTTATGAAGGACAACTCTTATGGATGTTGAAGAAAGGAACCACAGGAGGACCTGTGACATACTCTTTAAACAGGTTCAGCATAAGACCTGATATATACGAGAACCCTGCTGTAAAAAATACAGGTATTTTTAATCCATATACACTTAAAGGTACTCTTAAATATGACTTTGCCCTTGCATCAAAAAGATGGAACCTTTTAAATGATATGCTCGGAGCATTTGTAATAGACCAGCATACAGTATTAACAAAGATATGGAGTATAATAAAGGATGATGAAGCACTGAAAAAATTATTTTTTGAAATTCCTGTGGAGGAAAAAGACCAGAAATTTCTATGGGAAAACTGGAACAATCCTGTATTCCGTAATCAATATATAAATGAATGGATGAAATTTTCAAGGGAGAAGTTCAAAACAATAAAACAGCAGATAGAATTGAAAAAATGACAAAGATTGAAATTAAAGGTATTTCAAAAAAGTTAGGAAATTTAGAGGTAATTAAAGAGGTCTCTTTCTCTGTAGAAGAAAATGAGATATTCTTCCTTCTCGGTCCTTCTGGCTGTGGCAAGACAACACTTTTAAGGATTATAGCGGGATTTATCCCCCCTGATTCAGGTAAGATATTCCTTAACGGAAAAGATATTACAGGACTCCCGCCTTCAAAAAGGAATATTGGTATTGTCTTTCAAAATTATGCGCTATGGCCACACCTTTCTGTATGGAAGAATATCTCTTACGGACTTGAGGTAAAAAGATACCCTTACAGAATAATACAAGAGAAGGTCCAGAGAATCCTTGAGATAACCAAACTTGTCCCTTTCAAAGATTACTACCCTACAAAACTTTCAGGAGGACAGCAACAACGAGTGGCACTCGCGAGAGCAATTATAAATGAACCAGAGGTATTGCTCCTTGATGAACCTTTAAGCAACCTTGATGCAAAACTGAAAGATGAGATGAGAACAGAAATCCAGAGAATACAAAAGGAAACAGGTATTACAATGATTTATGTCACACATGATAGAAAAGAAGCAGTATCTACAGGGACAAAGATTGCTGTAATGAATGAAGGGAAAATTGTAGAGATTGGTTCTCCAATAGAATTATATTTTCAACCCAAGAATAGGTTTACAGCAGAATTTTTAGGTGAAATAAATATAATCAGAGGGAAGGTTGAAAGGGTTATAGATAATTATACAGAAGTAATAACTGATGAAGGTAAATTCTCTGTAGATAAAATATTGCCTGTAGGGAAGGATATAGAGATTGGATTCAGACCTGAAAATGCAAAAATAAGTTCGTCTGAAAGTAATAATATAATAACAGGTAATGTAAAAGATATTGAATACTCTGGAGAGACAGCAAAAATAAAAGTAAAAACGAAAAAAGGGAACAACCTCTTTTTAAGGGTACTCTCATCAGAGATTAAAAATATAAAAAAAGATTGTGAGATTACTTTTTCTATCGCTCCTGATAACATTATCATTTTTTCTGAACAATGAGGATAAAACTTATTTATACATTATGTCTGGTATTTCTCAGTTATTTTATTCTGTATCCTCTCATATATATATCTATCAACAGTTTTGCCCTTGAAGGTAAGATAAGTTTTAAGATATTTACAACCGCATTAGAAAATTATGTAATAATGCATTCTCTTCTTAACAGTTTCATCCTCAGTATAGCAGTGGTGATTTCTACATCTATTATAGGTGTTCCTCTTGCCTTCTTATTTGTCAGATATAATTTCCCTGGCAAAAGTTTTTTAAGGGCTTTATGCTTTTTGCCACTTATAGCAAGTCCCTTTGTAGGTGCAATTGGTATGACACAGGTTCTTTCAAGGTTTGGTAGTTTAAATATATTTCTTATGAAACTCGGAATATTACATCATCCTATCTCTTGGCTGGGGTCTGGACTTTTAGGGATATTTATCCTTGAAACCCTGCACCTTTATCCCATAATGTTTCTGAATACCTCTGTTGCACTTAACAATTTTGATATTTCTGTAGAAGAGGCATCCTACAATCTCGGTGCCTCTTTCTTTCAGACATTCAGGAAAATAACATTCCCTTTAATTCTTCCTGGATATTTTGCTGCCTCATCTATAATTTTCATCTGGACACTTACAGACCTCGGAACACCACTTGTCTTTGAATACAGAGAACTACTTGCAGTCCAGATATTTAATTCACTTAAAGATATAAACCTTAATCCACAGGGATATGTGTTGGTGTTTATTGTTATAGTAATTACTCTTCTTCTCTTTGGATTAACCAAAAGATATATTACAAGACACCCCTACACAACAGAAAGAACAGCAACTTCTATAGAGAAAAAACTTTCAGGTAAGCAATTACTTTTTGTGTATATCATACTTTTACTTCTGCTCGGGGCAGGTCTGCTTCCCCATATAAGCATCATTTTAACCTCTCTCTCAAAAAAGTGGTTCTTTACTGTATTCCCATCAGAATTTACAGGAGAGTTTTACCATACGGTTTTTACCCATCATCTTACCAGAACAGGGATATTTAATAGTTTATTTTTAAGTGGGATAAGTACTTTTTTAGATGTAATACTGGGTTTTACTATTGGATTTTTACTTGCCAGAACGAAGATAAAAGGAAAAAATCTCCTTGACTTTCTTACTATGCTACCTTTAGCAATCCCTGGAATAGTAATGTCTTTCGGATATTTTACGATATTTACTGGAACAGTTCTTGACCCGAGGAACAACCCTTATCTCCTTCTTGTAGTAAGTTATAGTATCAGACGGCTACCATATATCGTAAGAAGTGTATACTCATCATTCCAGCAGTTAGGGAATTCAGTTGAAGAAGCATCTTACTCACTTGGAGCAACTACATTTACAACATTTAGAAGAATTACATTTCCACTTATAAGTCCAGGACTTTTTGCAGGAGCAATCCTTACCTTCGCCTTCTCAGTGATGGAAGTAAGCAGCAGTATCATACTTGCCATTAAAGAACAACACTACCCTATCGCCAAAGTGATATATACACTTGCTGGAAGGATTACAGATGGACCATATGTTGCATCTGCACTTGGAGTTATTGGAATGATTATTGTAGGACTTTCATACTATATATCATCCCGTCTTGTCGCAAAAAGAATTGGAGAATTTTTCCGTATCGGTTAACCCTTCTTTTTTCGTTTCATCTTCTCCATCTCCGGAGTAATTATAAGTTTTCTACCTCTGGTATGTAATGAATTTTTATTGTTAAACTCAAGAATCACAGGAAGCCGCTTTTCCACTGGCAGTACATCAAAACTTTTATGGGGTTCTATCTGATACCAGTAGGCAGTTGATGAATAGTCATTGGCTGTATGGTTTCCATGTCCATGTTCTATTGTTACCTTTATGGACTTTTTAAAGTGGACTGGATTGGTAAGGTGAAAAACATAGGATGTCTGATATCCACCACACATCTTCCCATCATACAGTCCGTGCCCTGATACTGTCTTTTCTTCAAAGATAGATGAACCATTAAAAAGAAAGGCATTGTCCTGCATACCCCACGCCTGATTAAAATAGTCCTCACTACCGGTTCCATGCAGGTCAGGAGGCCACTTATATCCATCCACCCATATCATATCATCTCCTTCACCCCACCATGTCCCATGAAAATTCGTTACAGAAAGATTACAGCCGATATAGTGTCCTCTTCCTTCTGCTTCAAGAATCACATAATTGTTGTTATAAGCAATCTTTTCTTTATTTACAATATCTGCTTCTGGTGTATTTACCCGTATCTCAGGACCCCATCCAGGTGTAGGATTTTCCCTTTTCCATTGAGCATGTAAATATCCAACATCCTCTCCAAACTGTTCCTTATAAAGTTCATAGTCAATATAAAAGTACTGATTATACGGGTTTTTACCCTCATTGACAAGTTCTACCTTCACATTTTTCCTGAATGGCATCTGAAGATAGCAGTTTAAGGCACAGCCAGCACCAAATGTATAGGGTGAGTTGGTAGAAGCAGTGAAAGGTAAACTACAGAAAGAATTAACGAGAGAGTGTCCCAAACAGAAAAAATCACCAAGAGGTACATTGATACTCGGATTCTTTTCTCCATCCCAGTAGATTTTTAGAAGAACTTCTCTATAAAGATATGTTCCCCCTCCCTGTGTCATCCATATATGTGTAATACATCCAGGACCATCTATCTCTGCAAGTATTTTTCTTTCCCCAGGTTCAATCCTCCATGAATCCTGATTTCTACCATTTACATCATAACTTGATATTCTTTTTGTTATCGCATTCTTCATCTTATACAGTTCTTTTAATATCCCTGCCATCTTTCCTCCCTTTGTTTTTTATATATTTTATAAAGTTTTATTATCCTTTACAAAAATTTTACTTGACAAGTAGTAGCACGAATGTTAAAATTGTAGCACCAAATAAACAAAGGAGGTAAGATGGAAAGATGTCTTATTGTGAAGAAGGGCTTTACTCTTATAGAGCTGCTTGTCGTGGTGGCAATCATTGCCATCCTGGCAGGTATGCTCCTTCCAGCACTCAGCCAGGCAAGAGAAAAGGCGCGTGGGGTGGTCTGTATGACCAATCTGAAACAGGTGGGATTTGCATTTGAAATGTACAAGATGGACTGGGATACGAGATATCCTGCAAATCCTGGCTGGAAAACAAACCTGTGGAGTTATGTCTCTGCTGATATGAGAAACAAGATATGCTACTGCCCCAGCAGACATGGAAAAACCATATCTTACAGTAACTGGTTCTATGGGCAGGGATATAATATCGGCTCTGGTGCAATCCCTGGTTTTGTAGGAAGAAAAGAAGGACAGATAAGAAATATCTCAAATAAAATAGTTGTAGTGGAATGGGGAAGACCTTCTGATGGTCAAGGGGGATGTAATGCAGGACCACCATACAGTGATTTAAGTGGAACTTTAAGTCCTTCTGGCATTCTCGGGGGTGGTGCAACATCCTACTGGACTGTATGCAGGATTCATTCAGGGGGAAGCAATGTACTTTTTGGTGATGGTAGTGTAAAATGGATGAGACCTGAGGAATACCACAGTAATGCAGATGGAACAGGCACAGTAGGAACTGTTATAGCACCTGACTGGAGAAAATACTGGGACACATCATATTAAAATATATATTAATATTAAGCAACGTGTGAGAGAAAAAAAGACAGTTCCTCCCCATACGAGGGGGGAGGATGATAGGTAGGGGTGGAAGGTAGTATTCCTTCTCCCTATGGGGGGAGAAGGAAAGGATGAGGGAGAAAAGAGTAGCAAAGGTCTCACCCTCCCCTTAATCCCCTCCCCTCTGAGGGAGGGGAGAATTAACAAAGATAGCACCCCTCTCCCCTCAAGGGAGAGGGAGTAAAGCAAATCCTCCCCATATGAGGGGGGAGGATATAGGTGGGGGTGGAAAGTGAAACGACGGTTTCACCCTCACCCTGCCCATCTCCCATCAAGGAAGAGGGATGAAGAAAGGGGAAAATAAAATGAAGATAAGAAGATGTTTTTTAACATATATACTCCTTCTTTTATTATATATAAGTAATTTGTTTGCCCAGGAGATTATTACAACTACAAGTGTTCTTTCTTCTGCTGTAAAAGAGATTGTAAAGGGTAAATTAAAAGTGGAAAATCTTGTCCCATCCGGATATTGCCCTGGACACTCTGATATAAAGGTTAAACACCTTGCAGAGATAGAAAAAAGTGGACTCCTTTTTGCACATGGATTTGAACCATATCTTGACCAGATAAAAAACTCAATTAAAAAAGAAGGTTTCTCTCCTATTATTATAAAAACAGAGGGAACCTGCTTCTCTCTGGAAAACCAAAAAAAGATATATAATGAACTTACAAAAATTCTATCTGAGAAATTTCCACAGTACAAGGATTTTTTTGAAACCAATTCTAAAAAAACTCTTTTAGAGATAGAAGAAACAGATAAAAAGATAAAAAATATAATAAAGAAGAAGCAGGTTGCAGGCATATCCGTCATATGCAACGGATATATTAAAAATATGCTTGAATACCTCGGATTAGAGGTCATAGCAACATATGGCAGAAAAGAAGACCTTTCTCCTTCACAGATAAAAAAACTTATAGAAATTGGTAGAAAAGAAAAAGTATCTCTCGTAATTGACAACCTGCAGGCAGGTCCTGATACAGGGAAGGGAATAGCAGAGGAACTAAGAATACCCCATATTACAATATCAAACTTTCCTGAAGCACTTCCTGATACCCCGACTCTTAGAGACACATTATATGTAAATACTCAAAGGATAATAGAGGCATATGAGAAAAATAAAATTAGATAATATATCAGTGGGATATTTAACAGAAACAGTAATTAGAGACCTATCTCTTGAAATAGAAGAGGGTGAATTTGTTGGTATATTTGGACCTAATGGTGCGGGAAAAACAACACTCCTTTGTGCTATAAATGGACTTGCCAGAATAAAGAAAGGGAAGGTTTATATAAACAATACAGAGTTTAATATCTTTAATGAAAACAGATTTAGAAGAATTATTGGTTATGTTCCTCAACACTTTGATATTGACCTTAAAATCCCTGTACTTGCAGAAGAGGTTGTATTTATGGGATGTTATGGAAAGATTGGACTTTTAAAATACCCTGAAAAAAAAGAAAAAAAACTCGCAGATGAGATAGCAGACCTGCTTGAGATAAACTATCTACTCAAAAAGCCATTCGGACAACTTTCAGGAGGAGAGAAAAAAAGAGTTCTTATAGCAAGGTCTCTTATGAAAGAACCAGAGATTCTTCTTCTTGACGAGATATTTGCATGGCTGGATGTGAAGATGATGGAAAAAGTAGTTGACATAATCAGCATGATTCATAAGGAAAGAAAACTTACAACATTTTTTGTATCCCACGATATAGAAATGATAGAAAAACTCTGTTCAAGGGTAATATGGATGGAAGAAGGAAAAGTGATTTTTGATGGTGGAAGAGAAGGATTTTTGAAAAATATAAAAACAAAAAAATGGAATTGATAGGATTTACATTCTTTCAGAGGGCCCTTATCTCGGCATTCCTTGCAGGTATTGCCTGTGGTATAGTAGGTGTTTGGATAGTAACGATGAGAATTTCTTTTATAGGGGTTGCCATCTCACACTCTGCTTTTGCTGGGGCACTTTTAGGACTTGTTTTAGGTAAACCAGTCATTCCTTTCGCATTTTCTTTCAGTTTCCTCGCGTGTGCTGTTCTTGGACCTCTTTCTGATAAAGGGCAATTACATCCTGATACCTCCATAGGGATAATATTTTCTTCAACATTAGGACTTGCTTTCCTATTTATGGGAATTTTACCCGAAGCAAAAAGTCAGGCACTAAATCTTTTATGGGGAAGTATTCTTACTGTAAATTCAAAAGATATCTGTCTTCTTGTTATTACAGTTGTAATACTCATAATCCTCACTTCTCTTTTTTTCAAGGAAATCCAGTCAGTTATATTTAACAGAGAACTGGCAAAGGCAAGTGGAATACCTGCTACTATATTCTTTTATATACTATTATTTCTTACAGGGATGACAATAAGTACAACACTTAAATCAGTTGGAGGACTTCTTGTATTTGCACTTGTAGTAAACCCTTCTGCTTCCGCCTACCAGATAACATATTCTTTGAAAAAGATGTATATCCTTTCTTCAATTTTTGGAATTTTATCTGGATGGGGCGGACTTTTTCTTTCAACACGTTTTAATATTCCAGCAGGGGCATCTATAGTGATTATATCAACATTTATATTTATAATATCTGTTCTACTTTCTCCAAAAAGGATAAGAAATGATAACTAAAAAAGAATTTTTCAATAACCTTGCGGACAGGTGGGATGAAGAGGATATTGTAAGTAATGAAAAATACAGAAGAATTATCTCTGAAGCAGATATTAGAAAAGGGCAGAATATATTAGATGTGGGGACCGGAACAGGAATTCTCATCCCTTATATCCTTGAGAAAGAAAAGGAAGTAAATGTCTATGCCATTGACTTTGCAGAAAGGATGATAGAGAAATTAAGAGCGAAAAATTTTCCTCCAAATGTAAAACCATATGTAATGGATATCAGAAAGACATCCTTTGAAAATGAATTTTTTGATAGAATTATTGTAAACTCCTGTTATCCACACTTTGAAGAAAAACCATCTGTTTTAAGGGAGATATATCGGATATTGAAGACAGGAGGACTTTTCATTATCTCTCATCCAACCGGAAGAAAATTTATAAATGAATTACATCAAAGGGCACATCCCATTATAAAAGAGGATGTTATAAAAAACATACCTACACTGATAAACTTCATTGAACCCTTTGGATTTAAATTCATAAAAGGTATTGATGAGGATGGATTTTTCTTAATAACATTCACAAAATAAAAAATAGGCCGTGGAGGACTTGAACCTCCAACCTTGGCATTAAGAGTGCCCTGCTCTGCCATTGAGCTAACGGCCCATATAGGTCTATATTATACTTATTTTTATAAAAAATACAAAAACATAAAGGATATCCTATACCTTTCCTTTTACTCCTATCTGTCATACCATTTTGAAAAATCAATTTTAAAGTTTGCAGGATTATTTTTACTATATATATGAGAATACACTCTGAAAATAGATAACAACCACTTTCTGTAATAGCAAAGGTAATAAATGAAATATCCATCGGATAAAGTGTGCGCTTGGTGAGATTTGAACTCACAACCTCTGGCTCCGGAGGCCAACGCTCTATCCAGTTGAGCTACAAGCGCATAATATATTATTTGGAAGAAAGTAAACTGCTGAAATCAACATCATCTTTTGTAAAGATTGATTGGAGGGGAATATTTTTCTCTGCAAGTGATTCCTTTGCTCCTTCAAGACGGTCTACTATGGCAATAACTTTCTTAACAACTGCTCCTGCCTCTTCAACTGCTTTGATTGCCTTTAAGGCAGAACCACCTGTAGTAACAACATCTTCAACTATGACTACAGACCAACCCTTCTGGATATGCCCTTCTATAAGTTTTCCCATCCCATGGTCTTTAGGAGCAGTTCTTACTATAAATGCCTTGATAGGTCTGCCTTCAATATAACTTAAAACAGCAACACCTGCTGAAATAGGGTCTGCCCCCATTGTCATACCACCTATTGCATCTATCTTTTCATTTTCTATCATTGAAAGGATAATTTTTGACACAAGGTAGATTCCCTCAGGGTCACATGTAATCAGTTTTCCATCAATATAACAATTACTCATTTTACCGGATGCAAGTTTCCTCGGACCTAAAAAAAGCGCTCTTTCTTTTATAAGATTTAAAAGCCGAACCTTCATTTCTCCTAAACTTTTTTCTTTCTGGCAGGTCATAATATAATCTCCTTTTTGATTTATTTACAAAGATTGGTAGTGCGCCTGGCCTGACTCGAACAGGCAGCCCTCTGCTTAGAAGGCAGATGCTCTATCCATTGAGCTACAGGCGCTTTTTATATTCTTCTCTTATTTTAACTTTTGAAACATCAGCCGTCAATATAAAATTTGACAAAATATCATGAATACATAAAATACTATGTATCTTTAAGAAGGGATTGTTATTTAAAAAACAGGAATAATTTTTTTGCCTCATGGAAATCTACAGTACTCACAGTTGCATCCTGAAAAGAGGGCATGGGTAGCAAGAGAATCATACAATTTGAAAAGGCAAATGAATGTGTCTATGAGATTATGCAAAAATATGGACTTGAAAATATGAAAAGTATTTATTCTACTTTACTGATTAAAACCCGTATATCAGCAATCCGTCAGGAATTGATGTCAATGGACTATTTTGGAGAGAAAAAAGGACTAAATGGAGAAAAATAATCTTTTGTGGAGGAATATAAAGATATCGGGCATTATCTCTTTCATCACCCCTTTCTTACTATTAATAGTGGGAGTTATACTTCATAAAAATGGTTTTACAGGAATAGTTGAAAATTATGAGGAAGGACCGGCAAAATTTATCCAGTATGTTCTTTTTGCTACAGGAGCCGGCATATTTTTCTTCTGTGATGGAATATCTGATTTCTTCAGTAAACGGTTATCTTCAGCAGTGAAAGATACTACCCATTTCTATCTTCTTTATGTGCTCTTTACTATATGGCTATTAAATATCATTTCCATAACAGGTTTTATGGGCTTCCTTATCTGTGGGAATATCTCATGGATGGTTGTTTTTATTATATTAAACCTTTCCATTGGGATAAGATATCTTCCTTCTCAAAGAAGGATGCAGAAATTGATAGCTACATTAAAAAATAAAAACTGAATTTTATCCATCAAAGAGCGGGATACGGGATTCGAACCCGCGCTCCGAGCTTGGGAAGCTCGTACTCTACCCCTGAGTTAATCCCGCATACAAAAAATTTTACCTTCTGGTTATATCCGTGTCAACCAACTAATCCCTCTTATTGAACTTTTGTAATTCATCTATGATACCTGATGAACCTCTTTCAAACTCTCCTATCATTTCTCTCGGAACACTCCTTATTTCCTTTACACCATAAAGATAGAGTGTCCCATCAGTATTGTTCTCTGAAATATACTTCACTGCTTCTTTTCTGGAATCAAAAAGCCGTTCTTTCCTTTCCTCAACAGACATCTTCATAAGTTCGTACTCATCAATCTCTCTTATAGAAGCATACAGTAAACTCCCAAATACCAGTCCCTTTATCAATAACAATTCCTCAACTGTTTCTTCTCCAACACTAATTCCTGTATTTACTGCTTCTTCAGGGGAAAAACACAGATATCTTTTCGGACGCACCCTGTATCTTTTCGTTTCTTTTTCCATAATAGCCCCCTTTTTTATATTTTATATCAATCTTCAAAATAATTCTATATCTCTTGACAGTTTTTATTTAAAAGGTATAATTTATATTTTGAAAAGCCAAAAAAAACCACAAAAATTACCAATTTATTTAATTTAACAAGGAGGGATGTATGGGAAAGATGAAGTTAAGACCGCTCGGCGACAGGATAGTAGTTGAACCACTTGAGGCAGAAGAAAAGACCAAAGGAGGTATTATTCTTCCTGACACAGCAAAAGAAAAACCACAGGAAGGAAAGGTTGTAGCGGTCGGTAAAGGAAAAACCGACGAAAGCGGGAAATTAATCCCGATGGAAGTGAAGGTCGGAGATAAAGTTCTGTATGGTAAATATGCCGGGACAGAGATAACTATTGAAGGCAAGGAATATATGATCTTGAGAGAAGAGGATGTCCTTGCTGTTATTGAAGACAAATAAAAACGGAGGTGTAATATGGCAAAACAGATAGTTCTTGGAGAGGAAGCAAGAAGGAAGTTATTAGAAGGAATGAGTATAATGGCAGATACTTTAAGACCAACACTAGGTCCTAAAGGAAGATGTGCTGTACTGGAAAAGAAATTTGGTTCTCCAACAGTTATAAATGATGGTGTAACCATAGCAAAAGAGATAGAGATAGAAGACCCCATGACAAATTTAGGTGCACAACTACTCAGGGAAGTGGCTTCAAAAACCAACGATGTTGCAGGTGATGGAACTACAACTGCATCAATACTTGCCCTCGCTATAGCAAAAGAGGGATTTAAAAATGTTGCTGCTGGTGCAAATCCAGTACATCTAAGAAGAGGTATTGAAAAAGCAGTAAAAGCAGTGGTAGAGCGGTTAAAGTCAATGAGCAAGACCATTAAAGATAAGAATGAAATACAGCAGGTTGCAACTATTGCTGCTGCTAATGATGTTGAGATAGGTAAGATTATAGCAGAAGCAATGGATAAGGTTGGTAAAGAAGGTGTAATCACTGTAGAAGAAGCAAAAGGAACAGAGACAGAACTGAAAGTTGTAGAGGGAATGCAGTTTGACCGTGGTTATCTCTCTCCATATTTCATAACAGACCCAGAAAGAATGGAATGTGTGTTAAATGATGCTTATATTCTAATCCATGACAAGAAGATTTCAGCAGTTAAGGATATTTTACCTTTACTGGAAAAGGTTGCTCAGTCAGGAAGGCCACTCCTTATTATTGCGGAAGAAGTGGAAGGAGAAGCACTTGCAACACTGGTCGTTAATAAGATAAGAGGAACTTTCTCCTGCTGTGCTGTGAAAGCACCTGGATTTGGAGATAGAAGAAAAGCAATGTTAGAAGACATTGCTATCCTGACAGGTGGACAGGCAATAATGGAAGAACTTGGTCTAAAATTAGAAAATGTTGACTTAAGTATGCTCGGAAAAGCAAAAAGGATTATAGTGGACAAGGAAAATACAACAATAGTTGAAGGTGCTGGGTCTGCGAGTAAAATACAGGGAAGGATAAATCAGATAAGAAGCGAAATTGAAAAGACCACATCTGACTATGACAGAGAGAAATTACAGGAGCGACTTGCTAAACTGTCAGGTGGAGTTGCTGTTATTAACGTAGGTGCTCCTACCGAAACAGATATGAAAGAAAGGAAAGCAAGAGTTGAAGATGCTTTAAGTGCAACGAGAGCTGCTGTAGAAGAAGGTATAGTTCCTGGTGGTGGAGTTGCACTTCTGAGGTGTCAGGAAGAAATAGACAAACTGAAAATCAGTGATCAGGATGAAAAAACAGGGGCAAAAATAATAAAGCAGGCACTTGAAGTTCCTATCAGACAGCTCGCTTCAAACTCTGGTTTTGATGGAGCAGTAATTGCCCAGAAAGTAAAAGAGTCAAAAGAAGACACCTTCGGATTCAACGCAGAAAAAGATGAGTTTGAAGACCTGGTGAAGGCAGGGATTGTTGACCCAACAAAGGTTGTAAGAACAGCCCTTGAAAATGCAGCCAGTATGGCAGCACTTCTCCTTACTACAGAATCACTTGTAACAGAAATACCGGAGAAGAAGGAAAAAACACCTACTCCACCTCCTTACCCTGAATATTAATTAAATACATAAAAATAGACCCCGCTTTATCTACGGCGGGGTCTATTTCTTTTAAATGAAACGACTTCATATTATAATAGATGGCAAGGTACAGGGAGTTGGGTTTAGATTCTATACGAAGGATATTGCTACAAAAACAGGTGTAACTGGATGGGTAAAAAATCTTTCTAACGGAAAGGTTGAAATAGTAGCAGAGGGTAGCAAAGAAGAAATACAAACATTTCTGAAAAAACTGAAGGAAGGATATTTAGGCAGGAATATAACAAATATAGAAGAAATAGAAAAAGCATATACAGGAACATTCAGTTCTTTTGAAATAACATTTTAAAATGAAAAAGATAAAAAGTGAATATAAAAAATTTGAAAAAGCAGGACTTGATGTAAAACTCCCTGATATTGAATGTTTCAGAAACCAATTTAATAAATATACAATAACCATCATCATTCCTGAATATACCTCGCTATGTCCTAAAACAGGACAACCAGATTTTGGAACTCTTACAATTGAGTATGAACCGGATAAACTGGTATTAGAACTGAAGTCATTAAAGACATATATTCAAAGTTTCAGAAATTTAGGTATATTTTATGAGAATGCTGTAAACCGGATTAAACAGGATATTATAAAAGCATGCAAACCCAATTGGTTAAAAATTAAAGGAGAATTTAATCCACGTGGCGGTATAAAATCAATAATAGAGTCAACCTATATCAGAAAATCATCCTTGAAAAAATTATCTATTTAGATTTCCTTTTACAATTGCTTTATGTTTATACATCTTTTCTTCTGCTTCATTCAACACCGTCATTAAATCTTTTTCTATGTTCTCTTTAGTAGAACAACCTATTGCTATTGATATCTTTTCTCCTTTCACATAAATCTCTTTACAATTTTCAATTATCCGATTACATATACTTATAACTGTATTTACATCTGTCTGGGGTAGAAATATAACGAATTCATCTCCTCCCCAGCGGGCAACAATATCTTCTTTCCTACAGGAGATTTTTAAAATATCGGCTACCTTTTTTAACATTTCATCACCTGCTATATGTCCATATGTATCATTCATCTTTTTTAGATTATTGAGGTCCACCATTATCATACTTAAAGGCAACTGTCTCTCGGTATCCAGCCGTTCCATCTCTTCTTCTAAATATGCTCGGTTATAAAGACCTGTAAGCGTGTCATGAATGCTTAGATACCAGATTCTATCTTCCGCTTTCAGTTTCATAATAAGTGCTGTAATCTGTCCTGCAATAACTTTTAGAAGTGTATGACAGGTCTCACCCCACTCTTTTTTTCTGTTCACTGTATCAAATCCCATAAATCCTATTGTTCTATTCTCCCATACCAGTGGGATAGCCAGCATACCAGTTACTCCTTCTCTTTTAAGTTCATTTCTTTCTACTTCAGTCATATCTTTATCTATAACTACATCTTTTATATCCGGTATTTCAATAATTAAGTTATTCCATAGATACTTTTTTAAAGTGGGGAACATATCTACTGGAATCTGTTGAAAGAAAGGCATCTGTGACTTTACACCTTCTCTGCACCATTCATATACTAATGAAACAGTAGTACTATCCTCAGATAGTAAGTTTATATATGCCCTATCCACATCTACAAACTCCCCCAACATCTTTAATACTAAAGTAATACGATATTGTGCGTCCGTATGTGTTATTTTAAATAACATAGAAGATATTTCTGCTACAAATTTTTCAAACTGTATCTGCCTCCTTAAATCCTCTGTTCTGAGAAATACTTCTCTTTCTAAAACAATCTGTTTTGTGGTTAAATAATAGATAACCAGAGACATAATCAATGTCAGTAACAATCCTGCAGTTAATATGACTGACCAATTATTTAAAGCATCTGTGTCTAATAGATTTTCTCCTGAAATCTTCAAAAAATATACCTTTCCGAAGAAAAATAAAGGAAGTGAAATATGGAACCTGTTATTTTTATCTGTTTTCCCTTTTCGTCTATAATCAACAGAAAATATATGCTCCTTATTTATATTATCCATTGAAAGATGATAAACATCAATTCCTATATTATCAGTTATTAATTCCATACCTGAAGAAATAGCAGAACTTAATCTTACTTCCGTTACAATAAGTCCTTCCTGTTTGTGAGATGCAACCTTGCTAAAAATCAATATACTTCCATACCCTGGGAAAACAGGAGAAATAATAGGGACAGTGGAAGTAGGAAGCCCGGTAGACAAAGTTTCCTTAATCGCATTATATGCTTCAGGAATAGAACTTATATCAAATCCAATAGATAATACCTCTCTGTTATTATTAGATACAAGATAATCTATAGGATAATACACATCTTTTTTTACATTTATTTTTTTATTATCATTTGTTATCTGGAAAATATTATAGTTATTTATACCGCTGGATTTTTGTTTTATTATATGCTTCTGAATGTCATCGGCAGGTACAATGGAGACAAATCCTATGGAAGATATAAAATTATCTGTCTCCATCAAAGCAATACAAAATCTCTCAAACTCATCCTTACTTACATATTCACTTGAAGCAAAAAAATTGTTTATTACATATATTCTTTCTCTTACCTTTACAAAATTTACCTTTATATGAGATGCAACAACTCTTCCTAATCTGAAAAACTCATCTGTCTTAATATTTATTTCATTAATGTAAACATTATAGGCAATCAGGAGAGTTAAAATTAAACCTATACATAAAGTAATACCTGACTCTACAAACCTCATCTTCCATTTCTTCGCCGTAGTCATCCTCTGCCTCTGCCATAAAAGAAATGTTCCTGTATAAACTATCAAAAGTAAAGCCCAGCATACAATAAGTGGAACCTTTTTAACAGCAGATAATCTATCCTTCCAGATATTTACTTCAGTATCAATACCTACTACCATAAGAACATCCTGTGTAAGTGGGTCTATAAAAGGGACAAAGGCAGATATAAAACTTCCATATTCATCTGTATAAGGACCTACTGTTATAGGTATTTTATCTATAAATACTTTTTCAATCTCTGCTGGTGCTTTTTCATATTTCGTCCCTGGAGGAGAAGCAAGAGGGTCATCAGGTTCATATCCTTCAGGACCAAAATAAAATCCATCTGGCTTCATCTTTATTGTATATACCTTACCAAAACCAATCTCTTTAAATTTGGCTATACATACCAGTTGGTTATGCAATCTTCTATACTCTGGAAGGTTAATATCAGAAGGAGTGAAGGTAAGTTTTCTTACCCTTTCAGGATTAAGCATAACAACCACATCTTTCGCTTTATCTATAAGTTCTTTCCTTACACGTTCATCCTCCCTGGAAACAAATAGATTCAAAAGATAACTTGTAGAACTGATTATAATAATTGTGAGGATTATAGGTATTATAAAATATAAAAGACGTCCTGAAAGTATATTTCTCGGAATTATCTTCTTTACTATTGAAGAAATATCATCTCTTTTCTTCATACGTTTATTATAATATATTATAAGTAAAGACAAAAGGATGGAAAGTACAGGAAAGGACTCATCCTCACCATCCTACTCTCCCCTCAAAGAAAAGGGAAATGATTTAAAGAGTTATTTTTATATTTCCGTACGAATTATTGACATATTTTTTTATATAGGGTATTATTTTTCCCTATGTTAAAAGATGATATAGAAAAACTGATTTGTCTCCAGGAAATAGATAATGAAATTCTTGCATATAGAAAAGTCATAGATAAATTCCCTGAATGGAAACACCAGATGGAAAAGTCCATTGAAAATACATCTCAGGATATCTCTTTGATTAAGAAAGAACTGAAGAAGATACAGGTGGAACGGAAAGAGAGAGAACTTGAACTGGAAAGTATTGAAAATGGAATTAAAAAACTACAGAAACAGATGGATGAAGTAAAAACAAATAAAGAATATACTTCTCTGCTTGCAGAAATAGAAAATCAAAAGAAAAAGAAAATAGAGATAGAAGATAGCATTCTTCTTCTTATGGAAAAAGAAGACCAGATAAATAGAAAATTGAATACGTTTTCTAAGAAATCTGAAGAAGAAAAAAAGGAGATTGAAGAAAAAATAGTTGAAGAAGCGAAAAAAGTAGAGGAGATAAAGAAAAAATTAGAAGAGACATTATCAGAAAGGACAAAGGTTGTATCAGAAATAAATAAAGATATATATGAGATTTATGAAAGAATAAGAGCAGGGAAAAAAGATGGTATTGCTATATGTAAACTGGAAGGACAGAGCTGTAGGGGATGTTCAATGTTTGTTCCTGTCTATGTGGTTGAAAAAGTTAAGGCAAAAAAAGAAATTGTTCACTGTGAAAACTGTAGCAGAATACTCTACTAATGAAAGAAATCACTGCATATATTGATGGTGCTTCAAAAGGGAATCCAGGAAAAGCATCAATAGGAATTGTTATATATTCAGAAGGTGTACTTTTGAAAAAAATTAGCGCAAGTATAGGAGAAGCTACTAACAATATAGCTGAATATACTGCACTTATAACAGCCCTTATAGAATGCCTCCAATATAAGCCAGAAAAACTGGAGATACGAAGTGATAGCCAGATTCTCATAAGACAGATGCAGGGTAGTTATAGAGTAAGAGATAAATATCTTCAGAAATTATACTTTATAGCAACCCATCTTATTGCGCTATATAATAATGTTTCATTCATCCATATTCCGCGAGAAGAAAACAAAGAGGCAGATAAGGTTGCACAAAATTCTCTCCAGGATAATATCTGACGTTTCTGATTTTGTGTTTTAAGTTTATAATATTACTATGGGGTAGTCGGGCGGTCGCTCTGACTTTCAGGGAGGAAAGTCCGGACTCCTGCAGGGAGGATGGCTCCTAACAGGAGCAGTCAGAAATGACTGGAAAGTGCCACAGAAATCATACCACCTTCCCTACATTACAGGAAGGTAAGGGTGAAATGGTGAGGTAAGAGCTCACCCGCTGGTAGGTAACTACGAGTGGAAAGGTAAACCCCATCCGGAGCAAGGTCAAGCAGAACCAATGGGTCCCTGCCCTAAAAGGTTCGGGTTGACTGCATGAACCTGAGGGTGACCTCAGGTCAAGATGAATGACCGCTTAAACAGAATCCGGCTTACGAACTACCCCATAAATCAATCAGGAGTTTTAAAAATTCTGTAAATTTCTATATAAAGGAGCAAATAATGGATAGCAAATGGATAGAAAATGGACTGAAAAATTTAAAGGAAGAGTTCGGGGAGAGAAAGATAAATAAAGCCGTTGAGATGATTAAGAAGTTTGAAGTAGAAATACCCAGCTGGGCACTTGGACCATTTGGAGGCGGTAGATTTGGAAACTATACACCTCCAGGTTATGCAAAAAGTATTGAGCAGAAGATTGATGACGGTGCATTTATCCATTCTCTCACGGGTAGTACTCCATACATATCCACACACATCTTATGGGATTTTTCTGAAGATGGAATTGAAGGAGATTATGAGATAGCCGTCAGGGTTAAAAAAATATGTGAAGAGAGGGGAATGAAATTAGGAACTATTAACCCAACATATTTTCTTACCGGCTCTGAAAAAGGAAGTTTTACTTCTCCTTCAGAATCTGTAAGAAAAAGATATATAGAACAGACAATATTAGCAGGAAAGATAGCAAAAGAACTCGGTAATGGTATAATAAATTTATGGTTTCCTGATGGTTCTTTATATCCCGGTCAGATAGACCTTTCTACCGCTTATATAAGAATGAAGGAATCTCTACTTGAAAGTTATAAAAAAATTTCAAAGGATGTACATATACTTATTGAATATAAGGTTTTTGAACCAGGAACATATAGCACAACAATACCTGATTGGGGAACATCATTTCTCTTAGCAAGTTCATTAGGAAAAAATGTAGGTGTTCTTATTGATTTAGGACACCATCACCATGGAACTAATATAGAACAGATAGTCGCAATACTCATTACTGAAAACATCAAATGTGGTTTCCACTTCAATACAAGATATGTAGCAGATGATGACCATGCAGTAGAACCCAATCCACAGGTAGCAAGGATTTTCTATGAACTTGTTAAGGGAGATGTTGTAATTGGAAATAAGAAATGGGCATATATGATAGACCAGGCAAGTGGAAGAGAAAACAGAATACACGCACTGCTGCATTCAATAGATTCACTTCAAATCTCACTTGCAAAGGCAGCCATAGTAGATAGTGAAAAAATAGCAAACCTGATGGAAAAAGATGAAATTATCCTTGCTAACAGGCTATTTAATAATGCTCTCCTCAATGCAGATGTCCGACCTATTGTTGCACAGGCACGGATAGAAAAGGGACTTCCGGTAGACCCTGTAAAGGCATATATTGAAAGTGGATATCAGAAAAAAATAGAAAGAAGATAGTATCTACCTTTTTTTAAAAACACACTGCAAAAATTCTACTTGACAAAAAAAACTTTTGGGTATTTAATATAGCAGAAAGGAACAAAATGGTATATTTTGGTGAATTCAGGGGAAAGGTAGATAAACAGGGAAGAATTGTTATTCCATCAAAGATGAGAAATCTGCTCTCAGTTAAAAAAAATGGAGCAGTTTATATAACCAAAGGACTGGAAAACTGTCTCTTCATTTTTTCTGAACAGATGTGGGAGAACCAGAGCACAAAACTAAAAGACCTTCCCTTTACAAAGGGAGACCCGAGAACCTTCACCCGCCTTTTCTTTTCGGGTGCCTTTCAATCCCATATTGATAAACAGGGAAGGGTTCTTATCCCATCCAATCTACTTACCTATGCGGGGATAAAAGAAAGTGTAGTAATAATAGGTGCGGGTACAAGGGTTGAGATATGGGATGAAAAGAGGTGGGATAATTATTACGAAGAATCATTAAAGGTCTATGAGGATATTTCAGAAAAATTAATGGAATTATAAAAATGGTAGAACATTATCCGGTAATGAAAGAGTATGTGTTGAAATACCTTAATCTTAAAGATGGGGGTATATATATAGACGCAACCTGTGGATACGGAGGACATAGCAGATATATTCTTGAAACAAATAAAGATATAATTCTTTATGGACTGGATAAAGATGAAGATGCTATAAAACACATATCCATGGCACTTGCTGATTTTAAAAACTTCAAGGCAATACACTCTGGATATGAAAATATGGATATAGTACTCGGAAAAGAAAATGTGGAAAAAGTAGATGGAATATTGATGGACCTCGGTTTTTCAACAAATCAGATAAAAGATGGAGAAAGAGGATTCAGTTTTCAGGTAGATGGTCCTCTGGATATGAGATATGATAGAAAAACACCTTTAACAGCAAAAGAGATAATTAACAGATGGAACAAAAAAGAAATTTTATGGATTTTTGAAAATTATGGAGAAATTAATAAAGCAGGGAAAATTGTTGAGGCGATTATTGAACAGAGGAAAAAGAAACAATTTGAAACAACAAGAGAACTTGCTGATTTTATAGCAAGATATTATAAAAAAGTTGGTAAAATCCATCCAGCAACGAAGTTCTTTATGGCTTTAAGAATTGCAGTTAATAATGAGATAGAGATATTAAAAGAAGGGTTGAAGAAAGCAGTAATGTTTTTGAAAACGAACGGTCGGCTCGTTGTAATTTCTTTTCATTCTCTTGAAGATAGAACTGTAAAACATTTTTTTCGGAATAATAAACAATTAAAGGTTCTGACAAAAAAACCTGTACTACCTGCATTAGAAGAGATAGCAGTTAATCCCAGGAGTAGAAGTGCAAAAATGAGGGTAAGTGAGAAAATATGAAAACTCGTAGAAAACCATTGCCAACAGTAGCAGTTATTATGGGGCTTATGTGGATATTTCTATGCCTTTATGTACTTTTATCCTGTAAAATTATTGCTATTGGATACAGAATGGAAGAAATAAAAAGAAAGTATGAAGAGTTAAATATGATAAATAAAAATTATAATGCAGAAATTCTAAAATTATCTTCTCCTGAAAATCTTCTGATGATAGTAAGAAACGCCGGTATTGAACTAATCAATCCTTCTGAATGGTGTTATGTAGATATAATGATAAAAGATATAAAAGGGAACAATAATGATACTGCTGAAGCAGGAATTTAATAAAAAAAACGTTTTAAATAAAAGGTTGTCCTTTATACAGATATTATTTGGTATTATGTTTACCGTTGTTTTATGTTTTCTTGTAAAAATCCAGATTATCAACCCTCCGGAAGAAACAACAGGTACATATGAGAAGGTAGAAATTCCTGTTCCGAGAGGTACAATATACGACAGAAATGGAAAAATTCTTGCTATGAGTGTTCCCTATTATTCCTTATATATTGATTCATGGAAAGTAAACCATCAAAAAAAGAAAAATCCATCTTATCCTGAAGAGTTAAAGAAAGAACTTATTGATATACTAAAAATATCTAAAACAGAGATAGAAAAAAAACTACAGAATAGATATCCTCTCATTAAAAAAGAACTTTCTGTGGAGGAATACAAAACACTTTCGGGAAAAAACCTACCCGGTATTGTTTTCCTCCCTTCATATAAAAGGACTTATCCAAATGGAACACTTGCCTGTCATGTACTGGGATTCGCAGGAGGAAACTACGGTAATGGTCTTGAAGGTGTAGAACTCTATTACGACAATATACTCAAAGGAGAAAAAGGCATATCATTGATATTAAAAGACGGAACAGGAGACCTTATCTATTCGGTTGAAAAGAAAATATCTCCTTCAAAACCTGGTAAGGATATCTATCTTACAATAGACAGTAATCTTCAGTATATCGTAGAGGAAGAGATTGAAAACGTATATCATAAATATAACGCTGCAAGTGTATCTGCAATAGTGATTGATTATGATACAGGAGAAATCCTTGCCCTTGCGAATATACCAAAATATGACCCTAATAGACCAGACAAATTTCCTCTGTCAAACTTAAGAAATAGAGCTGTTACTGACCTTTTTGAACCCGGTTCAACATTTAAGATAGTGACTGCTGCATCAGCAATTGAAGAAAAAATTATATCTCCTGATGATGTTATAAACTGTGAAAATGGTAAGTGGTTTGTAAGAAACCATTATCTTAGAGATGTACATAAATATGGGAGATTAACAGTAAGTGAAATAATAGAAAAATCAAGTAATATCGGAACAGTAAAGATAGCAATGAAATTAGGAGAAAAAAAACTTTATGAGTACTGTAAGAAATTTGGATTTGGCGTACCTACAGGGGTTGACCTGCCGGGAGAGATAAGTGGTATATTGAGACCTCTCAATGCATGGTCAAGTTATTCAATTACTGCTGTTCCTATAGGACAGGAAGTGGGAATCAATGCATTACAGGGGATTACAGCAATGGCAGTGATTGCAAATGGTGGTTATTTAATCCAGCCACATGTCCTTAAAGGATTTAAAGCGGATAATCCTGAAACACTTATACTATGGAAGGGGAAGGAAAAACAACAGATTCTTTCCAGTGCTACCTGTGAAACTCTTACAAAGATACTTCAGGAAGTAACAGGACCAGAAGGGACTGCTCCACTTGCAAATATACCTGGTTACAATATCAGTGGTAAAACAGGTACAGCTCAAAAAATTGTAAATGGATATTATTCAAAGGACAGGTTTGTTTCTTCTTTTGTAGGTTTCCTTCAGCACAAAGATGCAAAAATGCTGGTTTTAGTAAAAGTTGATGAACCAAAACCAGTATATTATGGGGGGTTGGTTGCTGCACCTGCATTTAAAAATATAATGTGGAGGTCATTACAGTATCTTAATATTCCACCTGAATTACTTGAAGAAGAACATAAATTGGTGATGAAAAAATGAAGTTGAAAGACATTATTAAAAATTTAGATTACAAACGGTTATATAATCTGAATAACCCTGAAGTGAATGGTATCGCGTATGATTCTCGTAAAGTAAAAGAGAAATTCATATTTGTTGCTTTAAAAGGTACCACTTTTGATGGTCATCATTTTATAAACGACGCTATATCCAGAGGGGCTAAAATAATCGTTGTAAGTAAAAAAAGTCCTGTTTTACCATCAGATGTAGGAGAAATTGTTGTTGAAGATACAAGAGAAGCCCTGCATACTATCGCAGCAGAGTTTTATGGACATCCTTCTAAAAAATTAAGAGTTGTTGGAATAACAGGAACTAATGGAAAGACCACAACCTCATTTATTATCAAACACATACTTGAAAAATCAGGAAATAAATGTGGACTTATAGGAACTATATCATATCAGATAGGTGAAAGGGCCATCAGTTCTGTCAATACAACCCCTGAGTCACTTGATATCCAGAAACTTTTCTATGACATGGTAGAGGCAGGTTGTAACTGGGCTGTAATGGAAGTATCTTCCCATGGTATAGCACAGGGGAGGATTTCTAAAATAAATTTTGATACAGGGATATTTACAAACATTGCCTCCCATGAACATCTTGACTATCATAAAAGTTTTAGAAACTATCTAAATGCAAAACTGAAATTTTTTAATTATTATTTAAAAGAAAGTGAAAAAGAAAGAAAGGTAGGGATTGTAAATAATGACGATAAATGTGCAGGTTATTTTATAAAATGTCTGAAAAAAAATGGAATAGAATGTATAACCTATGGCAGGAAGAAATCCGATATACAGATTGTAGATTATGCAATGAAAAAGGATGGGAACTATCTTATAGTGGAAACAAAAGGGACAAGAATTGAATTCTATACAAATCTAAAAGGACTGGGTAATATATACAATAGTTTAGCAGGAATTTCTTTCGGTATTTCTGAAGGGATACCAATAGATATTTTGAAAGAAGCACTTGCATCTATAACATATGTATCTGGAAGGTTTGAATCAGTTGATGAAGGACAAAACTTTGATGTTATAGTTGACTATGCCCATACACACCATGCCCTTTCTAACCTGTTACATTCTGTTAAAGAACTCCATCCTAAAAGAATTATACTTGTCTTCGGATGTGGTGGTGACAGAGATAAAACCAAGAGACCTCTTATGGGAAATATCGCTGTAAAGATGGCTGATATTGTATTTATTACATCTGATAATCCACGTTCTGAAGACCCACAGGATATTATAGATGATATAGAAAAAGGTATTCCTTTCTATCTAAGGAAGAAATATGTAGCAATTATAGACAGAAAACAGGCGATAAAAGAAGCAATCTCCATTGCCAGAGAAAATGATTGTGTGGTTATCGCAGGTAAGGGACATGAAACATTTCAGATATTGAAAAATACCGTTGTTCCATTTGATGACAGAGAAGAAGCGAGAAAAGCTATAAGAGAGAGATTAAAAAGTTAAATTGAAAAATTTGTAGATTAACGTTGATAAGTGGATAGTCATTATGGAAGAGGTTCAAATTGAAAGCATCGTAAAATGGTGTAGAGGAACCGTACCTGATAAAAGTATTCTTAAAAGATACTGTTATGGAATATCCACTGATAGCAGACAGATAAAAAAGGGAGAAGTTTTTGTAGCACTTAAGGGAGAAAGATTTGATGGAACATCATTTGTTAATTTAGTATTACAGAAAGGAGCTGTGGCTGCTGTAGTTCCAGACAATTTCATCTCCGATAGCAAAAAAATCATAAAGGTAAAAGATACACTAAAGGCACTCGGTGATATAGCGAGAGGATATAGAAATAAATTTGATGTTTATGTAATTGGAATAACTGGTAGTGATGGAAAAACAACCACAAAAGAATTTATTAAAAAAACCCTTTCTGTAAAATATAATACAAGTGGTACTGAAGGAAATTTTAATAACTTCATAGGACTCCCTTTATCTATATTCAACATAACTGAAAAAACGGACTTCTGTGTACTTGAAATGGGGATGAACAGACGGGGTGAAATACGATATCTTAGCAAAATAGCACAACCACAGGCAGGGGTTATTACAACCATCGGTCCTGCACATATAGGATTTTTCAGAAGTTTAACAGAGATAGCAGAGGCTAAGTCAGAATTAATAGAAACTCTGGAAGGCGAAAAATTGTGTTTGCTAAATTATGATAATAAGTTCTTCTCTTTTTTGAAAAAAAAGGCATCGGCAAGGGTCTTAAGTTTTGGAATAAAAGAAGGGGCTGATATAAGAGGTATTATAGCAGAAGAAGGCAATGACTTCTTCACATTTTATATTGAGGGAGAAGATAGTCCTTTCAGAATAAATTTCTGGAATACATCCATTATATATCCTGCTCTTATAGCATTCGGATTAGGTAAAAAATTCGGTATAGGAACACACAGTATGGTAAATATATTCGAAGAGATACAACCATTACCGGGAAGAGGAAAAATTTACTACTTGAAAGATATTGCTATTATTGACGAAACATATAACTGTAACCCTCAATCTCTAAAAGCATCTCTTTATAGTTTCCATAAGAAACAGTTTAACAGGAAAATAGCAGTTATAGGAGATATGGCAGAGCTTGGGAAATTATCTTCTTTATATCACAGAAATACAGGTATGTTTATCAGAAAATTAGATATAGATATGTTGATTACTATAGGGGATAAAAGTAAACAGATGGGAGAAATTGCAGATAAAAAATGGAAACATTTTATGGATATTGATACGCTGAATAAATACTTATCTAAAATTATAAAAAAGGGTGATGCCATTTTAATCAAAGGGTCAAGAATTATGAATCTGGACAGCACAAGAAACTACCTGTTGGAACAATATGGAGGATAAACGTGTTATATAAATTTCTTTACCAATTCACATCATACTGGTTTGGATTTAATGTTTTCAGATATGTGACAGTAAGAACTGTTTTTGCCACTCTCACTTCCCTGTTTATAACCATTATTTTTGGAAAAAAAACCATAAGTGCATTGAGACATCTCTGTCATCCTAATATGCTTAATTTCAGGGTGGACAGTAAAGAGAATATACCGACTATGGGAGGTCTGCTTATACTCGGTAGTATCCTTATCTCAACAATATTATGGGCAGACCTTAAGAACATATATATCTTCCTTCTAATTTTTCTATCCATCTGGCTGGCATCTTTCGGTTTTTGGGATGATTATATAAAACTTCGTCAAAAGAGTCACAAAGGATTAAGACCACTGGTAAAGATATTAGGACAGATCAGTATTGGATTTATAATAGGATTAATTTTATATTATCATCCCTCTCTGAATTTTAACACCTCTGTGTATATGCCTTTCCTGAAAAATATTGTGTTTCCTCTCGGAGTGTATTATATACTGTTTGCTACACTTATTATTGTTGCTACTTCAAACGCTGTAAATCTTACAGATGGCATGGACGGTCTTGCAATCGCTTCTGTTCTTATGGTTGCTCTTACATATGGTGCTATTTCATATGTTGTCAGCAATGTAAAATTTGCCAACTATCTAAATGTCCCTTTCATAAAAGGTGCTGAAGAGGTTACTGTATTTTCAGGAGCACTTATAGGAGCATCCCTCGGATTTTTATGGTATAACTGCTATCCCGCAGAAATATTCATGGGAGATACTGGGTCTCTTATGTTAGGAGGACTTATAGGCCTCCTTGCAATTATTGTAAAACAGGAACTATCTCTTATTATAATGGGGGGAATTTTCTTTATAGAGGCATTCTCTGTAATTATTCAGGTGATATCTTTCAAAACACGTGGCAAACGTGTATTTCTTATGACCCCCATACATCACCATTTTGAACTTAAAGGTATTCCTGAACCAAAAGTTACTGTGCGTTTATGGATACTCGGTATCATATTTGCACTCTTCACTCTCGTAACATTAAAAATACGATGAGAGGATAAACTTTCAATGGATGTAAAAGATAAAAAAGTAGTAATAATAGGATTAGGGAAAACTGGTTTTGAAACCGCTATTTTTCTTTATAAGAAAGGTGCAGATGTTTTTTTAACAGAGGCAAAGGTAACCGACGAAATTTATAAAAATGCTTCTCTGCTTAATGAAAAAGGTATTAAAACAGAGATTGGAGGACATACAGAAGCATTTCTTGAAAATATGGAACTTCTTATAGTAAGTCCTGGTGTCCCTGATGATGCTCTCCCTGTAAAATATGCTGAAAGTAAAAATATTCCTGTAATAAGTGAATTAGAACTTGCTTTTAACTTCTCCCCTACCAATAAAATTATAGCAATTACAGGCACTAATGGTAAGACAACTACAACTGCTCTTACAGGACATATATTACAAAAAGCAGGTTTTCCTGTTAATGTATGTGGTAATATAGGCAATCCTTTCATAGGGGAGATTGAAAACCTCACAGAAGATACATATGTTGTACTTGAAACAAGTAGCTTTCAATTGGAAAGAACCATAACCTTCAAACCATCTATTGCCTGTCTTTTGAATATAGCAGAAGACCATATCGACAGGCATAAAACAATGAAAAAATATATAGAGGCAAAGAAAAAGATATTTGCCAATCAGGATAAAAATGATTTTGCAATTATCAACTATGATGACAATTACTGTCAGGAAATAGTTCCTGATATAAAATCAAACCTGTTTTTCTTCAGTCATAGAATAATAAAAGAAAAAGGTGCATATATCAGCGGGAAACATATCTTTTCAAATATTAAAAATTTAGAAGAAGTTCTTAACATTACAAAAACAAACCTCTGGGGCAAGGGAAATATTGAAAATATGATGGCATCCACACTTATAGGACTTTTATGCAATCTATCTCCGGATGATATAAAAGAGGCAATCTATTCATTCACCCCCCTGCCCCACCGTCTTGAAAAAGTAGCAGAAATAAATGGTGTCTTATTCATAAATGATTCTAAATCAACTAATCCTCACTCTGTAATAAATGCACTTGACAGTATAGACAATAATACAGAAACGATACTTATTATGGGCGGAAGGAATAAAGATATGTCTTTCTCCGGAGTTATACCCCATTTCCAGAAAAAGGTCTTCCTTATCATTCTGTTAGGAGAAGCAAAAGAAGAACTTGCGAAAGAATTCAGTACTACAGGTCTACCCTTGATAAAGGTTGATACCCTTAAAGAAGCAGTTGAAAAAGCATTAAAAAATGCAAAAACAGGTAATATAGTGATGTTTTCTCCTGGATGTACATCATTTGATATGTTTAACAATTATAAGGAGCGGGGAGATGCTTTTAAAAAAGAGGTTTTCTCTCTACTTTAAGATATTGATTTCAGGAACGATATTAATTCTACTGGGTAGTGTTTTTGTTTTAAGTTCAAGTTCTATTTATGGAATATCTCGGACAGGAAATCCTACATATTACTTCACAAAACATCTCGTATGGCTTGTAATAGGTATTATAGGAGTATGGTTCATCAACAAAAAAGATATAAAATATATTGAAAAATACAGTTTCCACATTTTTCTTTTTTCAATGCTTTTACTCCCTCTACCACGATTTTTTGGAGAATTAAGATGGATAAAATTAGGACCTTTAAGTTTCCAACCAGCAGAACTGGTAAAATTTACATTTATAATATATCTCGCTGATTATTTCAAAAGGAAGCAAATAAATATCGGCAATTTTAAAACATTGATTGTACCAATTATCTTTTTACTTATTATTACGGGTATTCTACAAACACAGAAGGATATAGGAACATTTGTCATTATCTTTTTTACCTTTATTCTTCTTACATTTCTTGCAGGAGTAAAACTTAAACATATAACACTCATTATTCTTGCTGGGATTATACTCGTCTGTTTACTTATATTAATGTTCCCCTATAGAATCCAGAGAATTAAAACATACCTTAATCCATCTGCGGATACTCACGGAAGTGGGTACCAAACAATCCAATCACTCATTACTATCGGTTCAGGAGGTATTACAGGAAAAGGGCTTGGTGCAGGAGAAAGAAAACTCAAGTTTTTACCTGAAGCACATAAGGACTATATATATGCTGTAGTAGGGGAAGAGATGGGCTTTATAGGAACCACTTTTATACTCCTTTTATTTGCAATACTCGTTTTCTCTGCCTTTACAATAACAAATCTAACCTCTGATAACTATCTTAAATTCTTAAGTGCAGGTATAGGGGGACTCTTTGGCTTTCAGTTCCTCCTTCATGCATGTGTTGTTTTAAATCTTGTACCTGCTAAAGGAACAACACTTCCTTTTTTCAGTGTAGGTGGGTCTTCCTTCCTTATAAATATCCTTGCACTGGGTGTGTTATTGAATATTGCCAGAAAGGTATGCACAGAAGAAAATATTGAAAAAGTTGAGATACCAGTTATCTCTCTCCGTTAATTTTTATTTATCACTTCTATATTAAGTTTTACTCCTATTTTTAAGGGAATGCTCTGTTTTGTTGACAACTTCTTTTCAGGAGAAGAAGGCACTTTAAAAACAATATTCAAGATAAGGTCTACCAATCCTTTGAAACTTTTTAATTCTCCTATATTCTCATCAAAGTAAAACTCACCATTTGAAGAATTCTTTCCTGTAAAGATTACAACTACATCCTGTTCTTTCCTCTCCTCTTTTATACTCTGATTGGAAAGAAGTTGTATCTTTGACATCCCTTCCTTTACAGGACTGTATAAATATGTAAATGTAAGGGAGCACATAGGAACACCAGGTATACTGAATGCAGGAACTTTTTGTTTCCATGGAGTCTTAAGTTTTTCAGGGAAGGCAGGTACCAACATAAACATCTGAGCAATATCTAAAATCCCTGTTCTCTCTTCCTTTACACTCATTATCTCTCCGTTTGGTTTTATTTCCATAATAGATGTTGAGATAACATTTGATATGGCGGTCTCTATATCTGTAATGTCTTCCAGAATGCCATCATTAATTTTAATAATTGTCTTATAAGGAGTTATCTTTATAATATATCTATCATCTTTCATCCCTATTGTTTCAAGTTTAACTATCCCTTTAGAAGAAACATTGAGTGTCTCTTCTGATATACCTTCATATTTATAGGTTATATCCCCCTCTATTTTGAAACTATAGAAAAGGGGTTTTTCCGGAGAAAA
Organism: bacterium; assembly: GCA_026414725.1. Lineage (NCBI taxonomy): Bacteria > bacterium. Next base: position 14,662 of record JAOAIL010000007.1, on the reverse strand, counting down.
CCTATAAAGTGGTTCTGAAAAACTAAAAGATAAACACCCTATAATGAATACCAACAGGTACAAAAAAATCTTTGTTTTCATCTGTTCTCCTTTACAAACTCTTTAAGTCGTTCAACTGTAACCTCAAGATTTTTCATACTCGTCGCATAGGAAATACGGATAAACTTATCTGCACCAAATTCCACACCAGGGACTGCAGCGAGAAACTTCTCCTCAAGTAGCCGTTTACAGAGTACCATAGAATCCATCTCTTTATAACTGCAGAATAAATAAAAAGCACCCATAGGAACTGGATAAGAAAACTCTTCCGGTATACTTTTCAAAAGATAGTCCCTTCTTTTTTGGAATTCCTTTACCATATCAGTATAAAGCCGTTCCCCTTCCTTTATAGCAATTACCGCTGCCTTCTGTGAAATAGAAGAGGGCGCGGATGTGGTTTGTCCCTGTATTTTATTAATTGCATCTGCAATCTCTTTTTCTGCTGCTATATATCCAATACGCCAACCAGTCATAGCAAATGTCTTTGAAACAGCATTTACAACCACTGTAATCTTTTTCATTTCAGGTGAATATGAAGCAATACTTATATGCTGTTTCCCATCATACATAATTTTCTCATAGACCTCATCTGATATACATATAATATTATTCTTAAGCAGAATTTCTGCTATACTATCTATCTCTTCTTTATCATATACAATACCTGTAGGATTGGAAGGACTATTCAAAACAAGCGCCTTTGTCCTTTTGTTGATAAGCGATTTCAAATGTTCCATATCTATTTTAAAATTTTTATCCCATTTACAAAAAACAGGAACTCCACCAGCGAGAGAGACCATTTCAGGATAACTTACCCAGTAAGGGGCAGGAATAATAACCTCATCGCCATCATTAAGTATTGCAAGAAATATGTTGTATAAAGAATGTTTAGCTCCATTTGAAACAACTATCTGGGATGGTGCATAAGAAAGTCCATTTTCCTTTTCAAGTTTTTCACAGATTGCCTCTCTCAATTCAAGAATGCCTGCTGTGTCTGTATACTTTGTAAATCCATCCTTTATTGATTTTATAGCAAACTCCTTTATAATATCAGGCGTATCAAAATCCGGCTCTCCTACTGAAAGGTTTATAACATCCACACCTTTTGCCTTCAGTTCTTTTGCTTTCTTGTTAATCTCTAATGTTGCTGATGGTTTTATATTCTTTGCTTTTTCAGAAATCATTATCTCCTCCTTTTTTTTGACATATATATTACCATATGTTATTATAATATTCAAAACTTCACATCATAACCGCTCTTTTCCACAGTTTTTTTATCTTTTATAAATCAAACAAAAAGGAGGATAAATGGAAAATAAGTATATCCGTAAACTTGAAAAAAAATTAAGGAAAGAAGAACTGGAAAAGTTATTAAAGATTAATAATATCTCTGTCTATAAATTCATTGCTGATGCAGTTACACTATGCAAACCAAAAGATGTCTTTATATGCAGTGATACACCCGATGAAACTGCATATATAAAAAATATGGCAATTGTATCCGGTGAAGAATCAGCAGCACTTCTTATTCCAGGGCATACATTCCACTTTGATGGATATTACGACCAAGGGAGAGATAGAGAAGTAACAAAATTCCTTGTTCCTGAAGGAGAACATTTAAGCCCCAATCTCAATCAAATTGAAAGAGAAAAGGGACTTGAAGAAATACTCTCTCTTCTTAAGGGCTCTATGAAAGGGAAGATAATGATTGTACGGTTCCTTACATTAGGACCTGCTAATTCTCCCTTTACAATTCACTGTATGGAATGCACTGACTCCTGGTATGTAGCACACTCTGTTGACCTTTTATATAGAAAGGGATATGAAGCATTTTGTAATATTTCTGATAATTCAATAATATTCAAAACACTGCATTCATCTGGTAGAACTGATGAGAATATGGTAAGCGTGGACTATGATAAAAAAAGAATTTATATTGACTATACAAAAAACATTGTATATAGCGTTAATACACAGTATGCAGGAAATTCTGTGGGGTTTAAGAAACTTGCTCTTCGTCTCGCTATAAGAGAATCTCATAGAAATGGATGGCTTGCAGAACACTTTATGATAATAGGAGTTCATACAAAAAATAACAGAAAGACATATCTTGCAGGTGCGTTCCCGAGTGCCTGCGGAAAAACATCTACTGCTATGCTTGAAGGAGAGACAATACTTTCAGATGATATTGCTTATGTAAAGAATATTAATGGAGAGTGCAAAGCAGTAAATGTAGAAGCAGGTATATTCGGTATTATACAGGATGTAAATTTTAATGATGACCCTCTTATATACCAGATACTCACCACTCCAGGAGAGGTTATCTTTTCAAATATACTTGTAAAAGATGGAAGGACATGGTGGTTAGGGATGGGAGAACCATTACCCAAAGAGGGAAAGAACTACTCTGGATGGTGGTATGAAGGAAAGACAGATGAGAAGGGTGAAAAAATTTTACCTGCCCATAAAAATGCGAGATATACTGTAAAACTAAAAGCCCTCGCTAACTGTGACCCGGAAGTGGATAACCCTGAAGGTGTCAAATTAGACGGTATAATGTATGGTGGAAGGGACTATAAGGCATATGTCCCGGTACAACAGGGTTTCTCATGGGAACATGGAATTATTGTATATGGTGCAGCGCTTGAAACAGAGACAACATTTGCTACAGTTGGCACTGAAGGAAAGTATGAAATAAATATTATGAGTATTCAGGACTTTGTTTCCATACCATTAGGACAGTATGTAAAGAATTATCTTAAGTTCGGAGAAGGGCTAAAAGAGAAACCATTGATATTCGGCGTTAACTACTTCCTTAGAGATTTAAAAACCGGGGAATTCCTGAATGAGAGGAAAGATAAACATGTGTGGGTAAAATGGATGGCGTTAAGAGTAAATAATGAAGTGAAGGCAAGGATGACCCCTACAGGACTTATACCTCTTTATGAAGATATCGCTCCTCTTTTCAATGAGATACGGAAGAAAAACTATACAAAAGATGATTACGAAAAACAGTTCACAATAAGGGTACCTGAAAATTTGATGAAGATTGAAAGGGTATGGGCATTCTGGAAAAAACTTTCTGATGTCCCTGAGGAACTGTTTACTGTATTGGAAGAACAGAAAGAACGTCTACTAAAAGCACAAAAAGAATATGGGGATTATATATCACCTGAGGTATTTGAAATAGTATAAAAAATGAGAAAAATTATAGCGGTGTCTGGAAGTAATTCAGGTGATGATAACCTTACAGAGGAAATACTGAAAATTGCTGAGGAAACAGGTTATCTGATTGCTAAAAAAGGTGGTATTCTTGTCTGTGGTGGTCTCGGTGGAATTATGGAAGCGGCAGCAAAAGGCGCAAAGCAAGGAAATGGTATTACTGTGGGGATACTACCATGGGATAAAAACTCAGCAAATCCTTATATAGACATCCCGATAGGTACAGGAATTGGTTTTTATAGAAACAATATCATTGTCAACTGTGCTGACTGTGTTATAGGTATCTGCGGGAGATGGGGGACACTCAATGAAATAGCAATGGCTCTCGGTATTGGGAAACCCACAATAGTTATAGACGGAAGCGGTGGGGTAGCGGACTTACTTTCAAAAGAAAATTTCCTCCAAACATTCAAGAAAAAACCCATTATTGTAAAGACACCTGAAGAAGCAATTGATACTGCCTTTTCTTTATAAAATCTTTATCCTTTCAATACTTTTATGGTAGGTGAAAAAGAAAGACAATTAAGGAGACAATAATAGCAGCAAGGAGAACACCACATATAATCCCTATGAAATAATATCTGGATTTTAGTTTCAGAAGCACTGATGCAATAGTTCCTGTCCATGCACCTGTCATCGGAAGAGGAATTCCAACAAATATAATTAGTCCGAGCATCTCATATAACTCTATCATCTTTGACTTTTTAAGGGTATGCCTTACAAGCCAGGTAGAAAATCTTTTACCATATCTGAACCTGTCTATGAAGATAAGTATTCTGTTAAGAAAAAAATAAAGAGGAATAACAGGAACGAGATTACCTGCTATTGAAATAACAAGTACCTTTAAAAATGGTATGTTATTGTATACACCATAAGGAATTGCACCTCGCAGTTCTGAAATAGGTAGCATAGATAGAATTAATATTATAAATTCTTTAGGTAGTCCTGATAAATAAGAAGTTATTTGTTCTATCACTATTCCCCCTCATTTTTCCAACCCTCAGCACCTTTAAGAAGTACAAACTGACATCCCCCATAACTTTTCCTTTCCATCCGGTTACCTACCTTCTTTACAAGTATTAAGTCCTGAAAGTATCTATCACCTACAGGCATTATAAGAGACCCACCATCCTTAAGTTGAGCACATAAAGAAGGAGGGACGTCAGGACCTGCTGCAGTTACAATAATTCTGTCATAGGGAGCAAACTCATCCCAGCCGAGTGTACCATCACCAATCTTTATTTTTACATTGTATCCAAGTTCTATAAATATCTTTCTCGCCCTTTCTGCAAGTTCAGGTATTCTTTCTACTGAATATACCTCACACCCCATCTCTGCAAGGATTGCTGACTGATAACCACTACCTGTGCCTATTTCAAGGACCTTCTCTCCACCGCTAAGGTCAAGCGCCTCTGTCATAAGTGCCACAATATATGGCTGGCTTATGGTCTGCCCTTTACCTATTGAAAGTGGACCATCCTCATAAGCATATTCCTTAAGATGTTCTGGAACAAATCTTTCTCTCGGAACATTCAAAAAGGAATCTATAACCTTTTTGTCTCTTATACCTCTTGCAACAATCTGTTCCTCTACCATTCGCCTTCTTAATTTTATAAAAGCCGCCTCTTCCATTTTACTTTCAGCAGGAGTGGAAAGAATATAATTAAAAGCATACCGAAAAATCTCAATGTATCCCTCGTAGGATTAATTTTACTCTTCTCTTCACTGTATATAGTAGATATAGGGACAGAGCCAATCCTGTACATCTTCCATCCTGCTTTTATCAATAATTCTGATTCTGTTTCAAAATGTGAGGTTAAAAGACGTATATTTTTAATTACATCCTTTTTTATAAGACGGAATCCACACTGTGTATCGGGTATCCACTGGAGGGAAAAAAAAGAAATACTCAATGACATAGAGATATTGGTAAGCCGTCTTATAAAGGGCATCTTTGTCCCTTTTATCTTTCTCTTCCCCACCCATATAGAGATATTTTTATTTCGGTAGTATCCCCTTATAAAATTTTCTATATCTTCTATTCTATGCTGTCCATCTCCGTCCATTGTGAGGATAGCAGATATACCTTCTCCTTTTTCAAGTACATAGCGGAACCCTGTTTTTAGCGCCTCTCCTTTCCCCTTACATACAGGATGCCTCAAAACAATAGCACCATTTTCTCTCGCTAATATTCCTGTTCTGTCTGAAGAGCCATCGTCAACTACAATAACTGTTTCAAACTTTTTTTTAAGTTCTGATATGAGACCACCAATGGCTTTTTCTTCATTATGTGCAGGAATTAAAACCGCTATTTCTTTATTCATTTATAAAGACCTCTTTTAAAAACTTTTCTTTAAGAATATCTGCAGGGATTTCCTTTATAACCCTTTCTGCTTTTTCTCTCGCTACATTGAGAAGTTCCATATCCCTCACTATATCACCTATCTTTAGAGGTGGGACACCATGCTGTCTCACACCGAGCAGGTCTCCCTGCCCTCTTATTTTTAAATCAATCTCTGCTATTTCAAAACCACTTTCTGTTTCCACAAAACTTTCAAGCCGTTCCATTATCTCTCTATCAGTAAAAGAATATGGAACAAGTATACAATAACCTACATCCCCTGCTCTTCCAACCCTACCTCTCAATTGATGTAGTTGTGCCAATCCAAATCTTTCTGCTTGTTCAATAATAATATATGTAGCAGAAGGAACATCTATCCCTGACTCTATTACGGATGTTGCTACGAGAACTGATATTTCATTTGCTCTAAAATTTTTCATTATTTCATCTTTTTCTTTATATGACATCCTGCCATGGAGTAAAGCAACAGAAATATGAGGAAGTTTTTCTTTCAGATAGTTGTATTCCTTAATTGCTGATTCAATACTTTCATTACCCTCTATTGCAGGTGTGACAATATAACCCTGTTTACCTTGAGAACTCTGATACTCAATAAATTGATACACATTATCTTTCTCTTCCACAGGAAATATGTATGATATAACCTTCCTCTCACCTTTTGGTATCTCTCCTATTACTGAAACATCAAGTGCACCATAAAAAGTAAGAGCAATACTTCTCGGTATAGGAGTAGCGCTCATCACAATGTAGTGAACATCCTCCCCTTTTTCTTTTAACCGCTCTCTCTGTTTTACTCCAAACTTATGCAGTTCATCCACAACTGCTATTTTAAGATTTTTAAATTCTAATGTCTCTGTTAGAAGTGTATGTGTTCCTATAAGAACCTTTATATCTCCATTTTTAACTCCTTCTCTTATCCTTTTCTTTTCTGCCTCTGATAACTGTCCAACTAATAAAGACACAGAAATGTCCTGCTCTAAGAAAAACTTCTGCCAATTGATATAGTGCTGTTCTGCAAGTATCTCTGTAGGAGCAAGAAGTGCTGACTGATAACCTGCCCGCGAAAAAACCCATAATGCAAAAACAGCAACAATTGTTTTGCCAGAACCAACCTCACCATGTACCATCCTACTTATAACTTTCCCTTCTTTTATATCTTCCAAAATATCTTTCATCGCCTGAATCTGTGGCTTTGTGAGTTTGAAAGGAAGATATGACTGAAATATCTCAATAACATTTTCTTCTGTATTGAAAGGAACCTCTGAAAATACTCTCTTCCCTTTTGCTTTTTTCAAAAGGAGCCCCATCTGGAGAATAAAGAATTCACGAAAAATAAGGTAGTTTCTTGCCTTCTCAAGATTCATATCCGACTTTGGAAAGTGTATATTTTGAAGTGCAAATTTTATATTAGAAAGATTCAAACCCTGTCTCTCTTCTAAAGGGAGGACTTCAGGAGGATATTCTTCAATTTTATGGAGAATAAACTTTATCAGTTTTCTCATATATTTTTGTGTAAGTCCGGAAGAAAGTGGATAGACGGGTAAAATCCAGTCCCTTTTTATTTCCTTATACTCTTCATATAAAGGATTCACCATCTGCATCTGCCCATTAAATATCTCTACCTTACCATTTACAAAAAAATCTTTATTTAAAGCAAAGGTATTTTTAAGATACGGCTGGTTAAAAAAAACAAGAAAAAGAACCCCTGAACCATCTGATATTGCAACCTTTAGATATGACTTTCCATACCTTACAGGTATTACCTTCTCTTCTCTCGCCATTACCTTCCCTTTTACAGATACAAACTCATCAGGAATAAGCGCTCCTATCTTCTTAAAATTTCTGAGGTCAAGGTATTTACGGGGGAAAAGAAAAAGTAAATCACATACCTTTTTCAACCCAAGTTTTTCAAGTGATTTAGCACGTTTTTCTCCAACAGAAGGCAGGTATATAAGTGGTGTATCCAACGTTACATTCATTGTTAAAATGGGAGTTTCTGTTCTTTATCAGTAAAAAATTTATAAAATTTAAGAACCCTTAATATCTCATTTACAGAAGAAAGATATACATTCCTTGCATCTATACTGTCAATTAGAGAAGCAATAATAGAAGGAAATATAACAATATGGTCAATACCTTTTACCTTCATTATATTTATACTTTCCTTACGAAGATTATCTGAAGCAGGAAGAGAAGGGATAACAAGTATTTTTTTATAAACATCTCCTTGAAAAAACTTTTTACTTTCCGTTATATATTTACCTCTTACAAATTCAAATATCTCAGGAAAACGGGAAAGAACGACAGGAGTAAATTTCATTGTATGCCAGCAGACCGGCTTTAAAACAGCATTTTTAACAACCTTACATATTTCACTTCCTGAGAGAATAAACTTTTCTGTTTCTTCTGATTCTATAATTTCAGCATTTTTAACAAAAAGAATATCATCCCTTTTAAGGACGAAAAAATTATGGATTAAGAAAAATTCTTTAACAATTTCAATACTTGCCTGACTCATAATCATCTATTCTGCTTTTCTTCTTAAATTTTAGTTTATAAAAAACCCGAGAAAAGTTGTTCCTTTATAAAAAAGAGATACAATCGCTCCTAATCCTAAATATGGGCCGAATGGAACATAATCCTCCATCTTCTTTTTCTTTAGTGCTATAAGGGACAAACTTATAACTGTCCCTAATAGAGAGGCAAAAAATATGGTAATAAAAACACATTTCCATCCAAGAAATGCTCCTATCATAGCAAGAAGTTTTATGTCCCCTCCTCCCATTGCTTCCTTTTTGAAAAGTAGTTTACCTATCATAGCCAGAAATATAAGAATACCACTTCCCAGCAGAATTCCTGTGAATGAATACCATATACTTCCTATCTTCGTTATATCATAATGTATCTGGGGGAAGAAAATAGCACATAAAAGTCCGATAACAATTCCAGGAAGAACAATTACATCAGATATAAGATAGGTATCTATATCTATAAAACCCATTATTAAAAGGCAGCAAACAAAAAAGGCATATATTAAAAGGTTTACCGTCAGACCAAACTTCAAATATAAAGACAGAAATAGCAGTCCTGTAATCAATTCTACAACAAAATATCTACAGGATATTTTTGCTTTACAGAAACGGCATTTACCTTTAAGTAGCAGGTAACTTAAAAGAGGTATATTATCATACCATAGGATATTTTTACCACAGGAAGGACATTGAGAACCAGGATATATTATAGACTTACCTTTTGGTAAACGATATATAACCACATTTGCAAAACTTCCAAAAGCCAGTCCAAGTATAAAAATTAATATTCCCATATCACTATTTTATCTATAAAAATTTCATAAGTCAATTTAATTTGACAAAGTAAATGAAAATTCTATAATTAAAGTTTAAATAAAATTTCAAAGAGGAGGAAACAATGGCAAAGATATCTTTCATAGGTGCTGGAAGTTTTGGATTTACAAGAACATTGATAAAGGATATTCTTACCTTTCCACTCCTTAAAGATGCAACTATATGTCTGATGGATATTGATAAAGAGCGTTTAGGTTTTATAAAAGAGGCAGTGGAGAAGATTATATCCGTTGGTAAATATCCCGCAAAACTTGAAGTAACGATGGACAGAAAAAAAGCGCTGAAAGGTGCTGATGCTGTTATATGTACAATCCTAGCTGGTGATGTCCATATATGGAGGCATGATATAGAGATACCAAAGAGGTATGGTGTGGATTTTAATGTCGGCGACACAAGAGGAGCAGCAGGTATTTTTAGAGCATTAAGAACCATTCCTGTGATGTTGGATATCTGCAAAGATATTGAAAAGATTTGTCCTGATGCTATATTTCTTAACTACACAAATCCTATGGCTATGCTATGCAGGGCAATGCAGAAAAAAACCTCTTTAAAGGTAACAGGACTCTGTCACAGTGTTCAGGGAACCGCTGAGATGCTTGCAAGATGGATTGGAGCAAAAATGGATGAGATCACATATGTATGTGGAGGGATTAACCATCAGGCATGGTATATTGAATTTAAGAAAAACGGGAAGGATGCTTATCCACTTATAAGAAAAGCAATAAAAGAAAATAAAGAGATATATCAAGAAGAAATTGTAAGAAATGAAATGTTCCTTGCACTCGGTTACTATGTAACTGAATCAAGTGGACATAACTCAGAGTATAACTGGTGGTTCAGAAAAAGACCCGAATTGATAGAAAAATACTGTACACATGGGACTGGATGGAACCCTGGAGTCCATAGATATATTCTTGATGAATATCTTAAAAGAGAAGATACATGGAGAGATGATATTAAAAAGTGGCTGAAAGAACCCATTAATCTTAAAAGAGGTCATGAATATGCGGCAAGCATAATAAATGCTTATATGGGTGGAGAACCATTTGTATTCAATGGTAATGTTCCAAACACAGGCATTATCCCAAATCTGCCTTATAATGCCTGTGTAGAAGTTCCAGTGCTTGCAGATAAAAGAGGATTTAATACTATATATGTTGGACCACTTCCTCCGCAGTGTGCCGCACTCAACAATATAAATATAGCGGTAGAAGAGATGGCAGTTGAGGCAGCATTGACAGGTAATGCAGAGATGGTCTATCATGCGATATGTTATGACCCTTTAACTGCAAGTGTTCTTTCACTTGCGGAGATAAGACAGATGGTAAAAGAGATGCTTGAAAAAAATAAGGACTATCTTCCACAATTTAAAAGTATCCGCTTTTAACGGGATATTTTTTCAAGATATTCTTTTGCTGGATAAAAATCAGGATTTATTTCAAGCACTTTTCTGAACTGTTCTTTTGCTTCACTGTATTGTTTTTTCATATAATAAGCCACTCCTAAACTGTAAAAAGAAAGATAGGCATCCGGTTTTAGTTGAATTGCTTTTGTCAAATAATTAATGGCTTTCTCATAATCTTTTGTAGTAAGATATAAAAAGCCAATATTGTTGTTAAACTCATAGTTATCAGGATTTAACTTAAGGGCAGTGAAAAATGAACTCTCTGCTTTTTCTATATCGCCTATGAAAAGATATATTAAACCAAGATTATTATGAGTTGAATCATAGTAAGGATGTAAATTAATTCCTTTTGTCAACAATTCATATGCTTTTTGATATTCCCCTAAGTTCAGAGCGGTAGTCCCTGCAAAATGTAAATATTTGAAAGAGAAAGGGTTGTAAGCTACAGCGCTTTCTGCAAATTGAAGGGATTGCTTTCCTTTAAAAACTTTAGCAAGAAAGGCACATCTACCCGCTTTTATACCTCTATAACTTAAAACAATACCTGTAATAGCAAAAATTACCAGATAAAATTTAACTATAGAATAGCTCACCTTCACAGACCTTTCACCTTTCACCTTTCTGTATATACCACCAGCAAATGATACATTAGTCCAGAATAAAAAAAGTGTAGCTGGATTGTTGAATGGGAAGGATGCTAAAGCATTGATACACATAGCAACAACTGAAGAAATAATACCTGCTATCAATAACTTCCTTTTTCTATCTATATCTCTATACAAAATAATACATACCTTGAAAAAACAATATAGAAGATAGAGGAAAAGAAAAATTCCTGTTATTCCTGTCTCAGCACATATATCTAAATAGTCATTGTGTGCCCTGTCCACTACAAGAGATATACCCCTGAGCGCCTTTTCTTCACCTATTGCATAGTAAGGATACATAACAAAAAAATTACCAGGACCTACACCCATCAAAGGATTGGACTTAATCATCTTCAATGTTATACTCCAGATAAGAAATCTGCTTTTTACTGTCCCTTTCTCAAATGTCTTGATATCAGAAAAGGCATTATAAGAAAAAAGCAATATACAGAGAAATATTATTGCTTTCTTATTTAACGAGATTCTTTTACTTACCAGAATGAAAAATACAACACTTGAAACAAAAAAGGCAATATAACTGGCACGGGTAAATGTAAAAACCAGATGGGAAATTAAAAACAATAAAACTATATACAGATACCACTTCTTTTCCTTATATAATAAATAATAAACATATGGAATCACCATTACAAGATACTCACCAGCAAAGTTTCGCCTCCCTAATGTACTTAATGCAGTCCTTTCCACCTCCCACCTTAAAAAATCTATACCACATATCTGTAATATCCCATATAAAGAAACCATGAAACTTACCAGGACCAAATAACCTATAAAAATATCTATAACTGCAACATCCTTTGATACTAAATCCTCTAATGAAATGTAAAAGGTAATAAAAAGTATAAAAATTAAAACTGCATATATCCCTTCAAAAATGTTTACACAACGATTTAAAGATATTAAATACCAGAAAGTTATTAGACCTATAGGTATAATAAAGGTGTTTCTGTACCCAAACAATTTATACTTTATGCACACAGTAGAAATCAATATAGTTATCAGAAAAATCCAAACAATTTTAGGAACATAAAAGGTGTTTCTAAGGTATGGCAGAAATATCAGAGGTGTTAAGGATGCCAGAAATAAAATAAGTTTTTTGTGGTTCATAATTACTTTTATTATATACTCTTATCTTTCTTATTTCCAAAATTCTTAACACCGATGTTGACTGTCCCTATGTTTTTGATATAATAATATACAATAAATACTGTTAATTTTGTAGCAATTAAACTATTAGGAAATGGGGATATAGCTCAAAGGGAGAGCGTCCGCCTTGCACGCGGAAGGTTGCGGGTTCAACTCCCGCTATCTCCACTTATTTTTTAAAAATAGATTAAAATATCCTATAACTGTTATTTTTAATTTATTAAAAGGAATTTTTATGAAAGATAAAAAAACAGATTCGCTGGTTAAGATAATGAGTGAAAAGGAGATAGAGAACGATTTTATCCCTCGCCTTAATTCTATAAGTAAAACACTCCTTATAATTTTTGAAGAGATTATAAATAAAAAGTCCTTCCCTGACAGAGAACTTATATTCTCTGTGATGCGGGAAGTAGAAGAAATAGAAACATTCCTTGATGATTATGGTGCTTCTCACAACAGAAAGTTTTTTTATTTTAGAGAGTTGATTGGTTCTATAAGATGGATAAACATTACTATATTTCAAGGACTACATATCCTGGCAAGGGTAAAAAGTTATAACCTTGAAATCTCTGAACGAGAAAAAGAGAGATTTATTAAGAAGATAAAAGAGACGATATCTCTTTATTTAAATGCGCTGAAAAATCTTGGAGAAGCATTACAGGAAGAAGCATTAAAAATTGGAGTTAAAAAAACAAAAGAAAGATATATCAAGAAGAAAATGCTAATAGAAATCCAGAAGAAAATCCTTCCTCCTGATATTGAAGAAGATACAATAAAAGAAAAAGAAGAAAGAGCAGTTGGCATCCTGGTAAAATTTCTTGAAAGCACTGAGGTATTTAATACCTTCGTATGTGGTATAAAATCAGAAGAAGAAATTACAGAAGAAGTAATGGAGAAATACAGGTCAATACTTAACCAGATTGAGTCACTCTATGATACATTCCTTAAAAACACAGAGATAGAGAATACCTACCCTGATATAAAAAAGATAAGAAGTCATGTGGCTATATCTCTACACCTTTTAGAGATGGGTAAGGCACTTGCACATTTCTATGAAAGGCATAGTGACAAAGTAAGGAGATATTCTACATACTCTCAAATTTCTCGTTTGGTATCAAACAATGCAATAAAAGAAACTTTAAGAGAATTTGTTCTCAATTATTCTGTATTTTTCCTTATTATGGGAAGGGAAGTCTCTGCAAAGATATTCAGAAAAATGGGTATGGATGCAGATGAATTTATCTATTCTACAAAAAAACTTATACTTTACTCTTACAGAATAGAGGACTTTCACATAAGACCAATAATGCCTGTTACTCAGATAGCAGAAAAATATAGATTAGATACATACCTTTACTACAATAGAAATAAATATAACTTAAAAAGCACAGTGGAGATGATGATAGCCATTCCTGACATAAGAGAAGGTTTATCAAACGAAAATGTAGAAATAATGATACAGGGTCCTAAAAAAGCAGTTAATGAAATTGGTAACTTTTTAAAGGAAAGATGTGGTGCTACTGAAAAAGAGATTATTTGCAATCTAATATCTTCTTATACTAAAATAAGTTCTCTTGACAGGGTGGTTTAAAAAGGGTAAAATAATTTGACACAGATAAAAAAAGGGAGTATAATAACCTTCCTTTTAATAATCTTTGAGATGTTCTTTGACAATTTAAAATTTATGGTCAAGCTAATAAGGGCATATAGTGAATGCCTAGGCGAAACATGGCGATGAAGGGCGTGGCAAGCTGCGAAAAGCCCCGGGAAGGTGCAAGCAACCTGTGATCCGGGGATTCCCGAATGGGGCAACCCCTCTGTCCGTAAGGATGGAGATTCGTCGCAAGACGAAGGCGAACCAGGGGAAGTGAACCATCTCAGTACCCTGAGGAAAAGAAAGAAATTTTCGATTCCCTTAGTAGCGGCGAGCGAAAGGGGAAGAGCCTAAACCGTATAATGGTAATAACGTAGGTGTGTTCATTATACGGGGTTGCAGGGTCTGGCATGAGAGAACCTACTCTCTCAACAGGTCTAAAAGTTTTTCAGGATAGTTGAATGGCATGGAAAGGTCAACCATAGAAGGTGAAAGTCCTGTAGACAAAATTCTGAAAACGCCTGTGCCAGATACCTAAGTACTACGGAGGAACCGAGGAGCTCCGTAGGAATCCGGGAGGACCACCTCCCAAGGCTAAATACAAGGTTTCGACCGATAGTGCACGAGTACCGCGAGGGAAAGGTGAAAAGAACCCCGGGAGGGGAGTGAAATAGAACCTGAAACTATATGCCTACAAGCAGTCGGAGTCCACCAAAGCTTCGGTGGAGGTGGATGACGGCGTGCCTATTGAAGAATGAGCCGGCGAGTTATTGACTGTAGCGAGGTTAATCCGCTTTAGCGGAGAAGCCGTAGCGAAAGCGAGTGGTCCTAACCGGGCCCATTAGTTGCAGTCAATAGACC